>CAJJBR010000017.1 GCA_905182475.1 Akkermansiaceae bacterium
CTCCAAGCTCCAAGCTCCAAGCTCCAAGCTCCAAGCTCCAAGCTCCAAGCTCCAAGCTCCAAGCTCCAAGCTCCAAGCTCCAAGCTCCAAGCTCCAAGCCATTAGCTCGGCACTCGCCCATCAGCTCATTGCCCCGCTCTTCCATTCGATGTTCGACTCTTCCCACCTGTGCATTGAAGTTTATGAGCCGTCCATCCTAACCACCCTTAGCCCTGAACTGCTCCACGCAGAGCCCCCCCCCCACCGGCACTGCCGCTAACTCACGGATCTGACCCCAAGTCCCCGCAGATGCGCCTTCACTCGTCGTGGTGGAACCACAGCGTCACCAGCAGCGCCACTCCTATCCCCCACAACAGCCACGCGTTGTAGATAAAATACGGATACACCATCAGCGCCAGGCCGATCACCACCGGCTTCCAAAGATCCAGTTTCCTCCCGTATCTCCAAGCACCCCAGCCAATGGAGCCGAAGATAAATGCCGCTAAAATGTTGTATGGGCTGAACATCGGCTAATCCCACAAAGCGGTCTTTTCCCCCACCAGGGATCAACCGCCATTCCCACTTCAGTTGTCATTCGGGTTCGCATCCCAGAAAGCACCAGTAGCTCCGCCTTGTGCACCAGAGACTTTCGCTTTCGTTATCGTAGATGCGTGACCGTCGTAAAACACAACGATCGCCTTCTCGTCATGGCGGTAGGAAATGTTCCCCGCCGTAGCATGGTTCACCACGCCGAGTGCTGAAAAATCAGCTGTAATAAAGGCAGCGGTTCGGCCCGGATCGTCAACCAAGGACAAGGTGTATCCCCTTTTCGCCCCACCCCCCTCAGGCGCAGACATTCCCTCAGTATTGTAAGCGTAACTCCCAGCAAGCTTGTCGAAACCGATCTCCCGCTCCGACGCCACGGCCGGATCCATAAGCGTAATCGGAAGATCTACATTAGTAGTTCCTCCGGCTTCATACGTAGCTTCGACGGATTTTAGCTGACTCACGAATTCAGGATTCTCCCACCAACTCACCGTTAGCCCCTCCACAGTTTCCTCTGGAGAGACGTATCTGGAAGAGTGATCTGATGCGTAGGAGATGTTCGCCGTATGGATCTGTTTCATGTTTGAGATCGCCACCGTCTTGTCAGCGGATTTTCGAAAAACCAATATCGCCGAAACACTAATCGCTGCAAGCGTAGCTACGATTGCAATTGTCACCAATAGTTCCACCAAAGTGAACCCTCTGTACTTTTTCTCCAATGTTGAAATAATCATTAGCCAATTCCTATTTACGACAGAAACTCCCAGCTTCCAGCAGGAATGAAAGCTCGAAATCCCAATAAATTCAATAGCCGACGTCAAAACAGCCCTTTGAGATCTACCTCTCCTCCTTACCACCTAGACAACGGATGCGGATTGAGGAAATAGCTACGAAAACCCAGAAACTATTCCCAGATGCCTCACGGGCAATGAAATACCGGATGCCGAGCTTCGGAAACCCAGGCAGGATTCGTCGCCACCGGAACGTATTCCGGTCTCCACAAATCGGCTTGCTAAGCCCTACCACTCTGTCCCATCTTCCCGCTCCCACGAAAGCGCGCTTAGCTCAGTGGTAGAGCACATCCTTCACACGGATGGGGTCGCAGGTTCAATCCCTGCAGCGCGCACCATTTCGCCCAACCGCGACAACCCCCAACTCAAGGCGACCAGATCTTTGTAAAAGCGCGGGTTACGAGGAATTCATAGGAATCAAATTGCGAGCAAAGATTGCCACGATTTGCCGCAATCGTGTATCTGGTAAGTCACATGACACATGACTGTGTAGTCATCATATCGTAGAGAGTTGGACTCCGTTTCCAGGGAGTTTGAGGAGATATCTCAGCTCCTTGCGATAAATGGGGGACTGGAATCCCCAGCTACGGTTTTGCACACCCCGAGACGGGGTTTGCACGGCCTGCGCCGAAACGGACGCAGCTACGACGAGTTGCATCGGGGCGGATGAATTTAAGCATTGTCCGTCAGCTCACGCCGCATCTGGCTGAACTTCACGTTGGATTCGTTCGCCATTCTCGCGCGAGGTCGCAGTTCCATTTCATGGGATCAATCTGAGGCAAGCGGATTCCAAACGCGCTTGAAGCCGCAGTCGCGGAAGTCCTTTTCGTTGGCGGTGGCGAATTCGGTGACGCCTTTTTGTAGGAAGAGGAGGAGTGCGGCGCGCCAATCGTAGGCGCGGCGGCGGAATTTCCCGAGAGTCGGCACCGGGTCTGCTTCTGCTCCACAATGGCGAGCACAGCCAGCTTGAGAGACGGACTCAGCCGAGGCCAAGATTCAACTACTTGAGCTAGGAAGTCAGGGTTGCCGGAGCAGGGCGGAGGCTACCCTGGGAACTCCCGACCCCGGATATCCCAACCCCGTTTGGGTTGATGGATTTTTTGGTTTCTGCCCACCACCTTCAGTTACACTCCAGACCAACGCCACCGTGATGATTACGAAGACCAACCTGTTACAGGATCGCATTCTATTCATTCTCAAACATCTTAATATCCTCGGACTCTCTGCAGCCACTTCTTGGTCTTCGCCGGCAGTTCTCCTTTCCTCTCGGCTTGGGTGCGATAGTCCCAGTCGGCACTCGTGTGGTATTTCAGGCTTCGCTGGAAGCGATACAGATCGGCGGCTTTCTTGCCGAGATAGGGGTTCGGCCCGGAAAGACCGGCGCTTTCCATGGCGTTTTCGCGAACGACGGCCGCTTCCTTTCGCCGCTTTTCCATTTGGGCGGTCCGCTCGGTAGCGTCGATGCTTTTGTCGCGCCCGATCTGCTGGATCTCTTTTTGCATCTGCCCGTATTTGCCGGCGCGGAGTTCGGCTTCCTGGGCCTTTCTGCGGCTTTGCCAATCGTCGTGGCGCTGCTGATCTTTCTCCGACCACTCCTGCATCTGTGTGAGCGCGAGGGGCGGCGATCCGACGGCAGCGAAATCGTTGTGGACCTTCCGGTAGATGCGGAAGTGATCTATTTGTCCGTTGAAGAACTCACTCTTGTCGCGGGCGCAGGCGATGAAATTCCCTTCGGGTCGATCACCGATAAATACATCGCGCGGCCTGAACTCGAACTTGCCACTGGCGACCTGCTTGCCGTCGATGTGGATCGCAGCCGTCGCGCCGTCCAATTCGAGACGCAGCCGAGCCCACTTGCCCGCCGGGACCAGTGTCGACGCAGCCAGCGTGTGCGTCTTGCCAGCGTGTCGCGCGGTCAGGGTCGGCTTGCCGCTGCCGTCGATCGACAGATAGAAGCACTCATCCTCGCCCGTCCCGAAATCAAACAGGCGTCCGTCCTTGCTCGCGGATCGATTGAGCATGATGTCGAGGGTCAGATCCCCGAAATCGGCCACCGACGGAGGTGCTTCGGCGTACTGATCCTTGCCATTGAAAACGACGTATTGCTGTCCGCCGTCATGGTCTTCGGCAAATTTCGGCCTGCCGTGGAGAATCCCGTTATTGTTCACGTAGGAATCCTCGAGCAGCACGGCCTTCGGCTGGTTGAACTGCCAGTTGGCGTAGAGCGCGCCGGCATCGATCCCGCCGGCGAAGCCTGGAGCGCGATCATACCGATCGTACGCCCGATAGAACCTCCCGTGCGGGAAGACGCCGCTTTCCGTATTCCTAACGTCTCCGAAGTAGTCAATGACCACGCCACCGGTGAGTCTTTGATCGCTGGCGAAACATGACAGCAGGTAGGGCTCGCCCTTGATCACGACACTGCCGTCGATCACGACGCTGCCTTCGTGGAGTCGGTTCGGCGAGGCCTGCGCACGCTGGGCGGTGGTCACCGCGGCGGCCTCGAGAATGCGGGCGTTCCCGCCCACCTTGACGTCGCCGACCACCCAGGCTCGGCCACCGATCTTGGCGTTGCCCGAGACAAGGGCCTGCGGCCCCATGACGACCGCGAACTCTTTGATGCAGGCATTGTCTTTGACGGTCGCTCCGTCGAGCACCATCGCATTCGGGCCGACGTAAGCGGTGGCGGCCACCTTGCAGTTGTCGGAGACAAATCCGCCGCCGTTTGAATGGCGATGCCCCTTGGCGTTTTCCTGGAGAAACTTCACGCGATGGAGCAAATGTTCGTGCGTCCGCGATTTCTTACCCCACCAATAGCCGCCTTGACGATCCTTGCCCGCGTCAACCTTCGCTTGCAGCGCAGCGCTCGAAGCCTGGATGCGGGGCAGCATCTCGGCGAGCTTCTGCTGGGCGAGTTGGCCGTCAGTGTCCGTCAACGGGATCGGCACCTCATGCTTGAGGGGAAGATTCACAGGCGTATTGCCGTAATCGCAGCGGCCATAGAGTTCGTCGAAGTCGACGATGTCGCCCTGCCTGCGGTGCGGAGTGCCGGGCGTGCATCCCGATAGAGTCACTTCCCAAGGATGCCGTGGAGCATGGACGCCCGACAGGTAATTGCTCATCCAATGGGTTTTCGGATCGAATGGCTCTTCGACTGGAAACGCGCTGGGCGACGCCGATACGGTCAGCCACAAGTGCTTGTCGGTCGGCTTCAGAGCAAAGTCCATCTTGCCCTTATTCCACAACGGGCTGTACCTCGCCCGGCCCTTCGCATCGACGGCCACAATGCAGGCCCGCCAGTCGGAATGCTGCTCCGGATCGTGGATGCCCTGGAAATCGACGGCGATCTCGTTGGCGTCCTGATCCCGCTTCAGGCGGATGATGTTGAATCCGGTCCAGCGGGGTGCTTCGGCGCCCGAGATCCGGTAGCGATCCTTCTCTCCGTAGACCGGATAGACATGGCTCGTCTCGGGCATCCCGTACTTGACCCGGACCATGTCCTGTTCGATGAAGTCGCAGGTCACCATGCGCGCCGCATACTCGCCGAAGAAATCGCCGAAACCGCGGACACCGTTTTTCCAAAGGCCTTTTTTCTGCCCCACCATCGCGATCGTGTGATACGGGGTGCGCTCTTCCTCACCGGCCAGGCCACCGATCACCGTCTGGATCCCGTAGCCCCAGTTCGGATTGTCGCCGAGCACGAAGAACATCAAGGGCGACTGATAGCTCATGCGATTCACGTAGCGCCAGGGATGGCGGAAATTGCCGGTGAACATCTGCAACTCACCCGGATGCCCGGTGTGCTGCCCGGCATTTCCCATGATGTAATGGAAGTCGCGCCAGCCGCCGAGCGGCTGGCTGTGGAAGAACTCGTGTGCCAGCGCCGTGGTATTGGCGTTGCCGATGCCGCAGTGGTAGGTGCCGACACCGGATCCGCCCTGGGTCACGATAATGTGGTACTTCTTGTTCGGACCCGGGTGGTGCCAGTAAGGCATGGAGTGGCCGGCGGCCTCGACGTAGGTCCAGAAATTCTCGATGTACTCAAAGATGCCTCTGCGGAAATTGTTCTGACCCTCAATGTTGTCCGGCCGTATCCAAGCCGGAGGTCGGGCTCCCTCCTTCGTCGCGGACGACAGATGGAAGTTCCGGGTCTCGAAGATGAGCTGACCATCCTTCTCGCCCCACAGCGGATATTTGGCGCCGGCATCCGTCCAGGGCGGCAGGGCGTTGAATCTCACGGGAGTTGCTTTCCAATGCTCTAGCGGAAAGTCAGCAAACACCGGGCGCTCTTCCTTGGAGATCTTCGCGTAGAGTTTCGGGTAGGCGTCTTCCCAGACCTTGTGGATGAAATCGCGGTCCTCGGCGCTGATCATTTGGGTGAGGGGCCCGTAGTCGACAACGGCCCGCTGCCTGCCGTCCTCCAAACGCAAGACAGCCGAGGGGATGACGGGCGTATCGCCGGATGAGGTCCCGAACCCTCGCAGAGCGATCAGGTGTGCTTTGAAGGTGTCAGGATCCGAAGCGGACCAGTTCCGAGTGACCCCCGCCAGGGCTTCGGGATTTTCTTTGCCCTTATTTCGCGTCCAGGTCCGCAGCGGCGCACCCTCGGGAACATCGACGAAGTCCTGCCCCTGGCGCGGCCACCACTGGACGGCGCGGCGCTGGTAGCCGACCGCATCCGGCCCGCCTTCTTGCTCAACTTTGTCCAGGCCGACGCCGGGCACGAGTTTGCTCGGGTAGCGCAAGTTTCGATAGTAGTCGAATTCTTCTGCCAACGCATTTGCACCCATGCATCCCGTCACAAGCGCCACCAATATCGCTCTCATCATTCCGTTCTCTGCTTGCATATTATTTTGCTGTTGAAATCACTGCTGCATCCAGCGCGTGTTGAACGCGAAGGCAGGCCACCGATCCTTGTTGAAGAGGTTCGCCCACGGGCAGCTATTGTGGGATTTGTAACGGATGTGCACTGGGTGCGGCACCTCCTGGCTGGAGACCACCACGGTGTCGCCCTGGATTTTCGCCTCGGCCCAGTGCCAGGGGTGATCCTTGCCGGCGATTTCGAATCCCTGCAGTTTGTCGCTGTGCCGCATCACCAAACCCTTGCCAACGTGCTTGAATCGAACGCGGATCTGCTTCCCTTCCACCACGTGGGAGTCGTAGCGGGGACCGTAGATCGGTGAGTTCCCCCCGTAGACATAGCTGAGGGCGATGTCACAGGCGCGGCGTCCGTAGCTCGACTTGTCGGGCGGATGGATGCCGCTTCCCAGGTCCGAGGTGGTCACGAATGCGGTCTTGGGCAGATCGATGAGTTGGATCTGGTTGCAGCGCCAGTTTCCGTTCCTCGGGTCGTTAGGCTCTGTGGGTTGTGGCACGAACTTGCTCGCCATGCGCGTCAGTGGGTTGCCCTGGGCATCCCAAGCGCATCCCCCGCCACTCGGTTTCTGCACGCAGAGGAAGGGAAAATCGCCCTGCCCCCAAGCTTTGCGCCAGCCTTGGATCAATGCGTGCATTACCGGGAACTGATGACTGACGCCTTTGATGCGCGTGCCGCCTTCGCCCTGATCCCAAACAACGCCTCGGATCGCGTAGGGAACGACCGGCTCGATGAACTGGGCGTACAAATCGCCAACGTTACTGGGGAGGGCAGGTTTCTCCGGCACGGGCTTGCCGTCCGCTGCGGCTTGCTTTGCTGCTTCTTCCCATTTGGCAAGCATCTTAGGATGTGCCTTGATTTCCTTCAAGAAGGTCTTGCCAGGCTCATTGCTTTCCAGAGTCTTCTTCAGGCTGGGATCGTCGAGTAACATTTCCGGACTAAGCCAGCGGCCGGAAGCAGTCCCGCTGACGGCGCCGACGATCAGGCCGACGGGCACGTCGAGTTCCTTTTGCAAGGGCAGGCCGAAGGAGAACATCAGGGCCGAGAAGTTACCGATGTCGTCGGGCGCTGCAATTTTCCAATCGCCCTTGTAGAGACGGAGATTCGGATAGGGCCCGGCTTTGACCATCGCGGCGAGAGCTTCGTCGCCAGCGACGAATTTGCCCACTCTCCAAGACATGTTCGACTGCCCCGATCCGAGCCAGACATCGCCGACCTGGACGTCGCTGAGCACGCGGGGCGTTTTTCCGGCGACGGTCAGCTTGCCTGGGGCGCCAACCTTGAGCGGATCGAGCTTGACCTTCCACTTGCCCTCTTGGTCGGCCGTCGTTTCCTTCTTTTGATCGCGAAATGAAACGGTCACCTTCTGGCCGGGATCGGCCGTGCCCCAAATCGGCACGAGCATCCCGCGTTGTAGCACCATGTGGTCGCCGAACATCGGATCGAGTGTCGGTTCGGCCCAGACCTTGGGAGTAAGGATTAAAATCGCGACGGCAAGGATCGTCTTGGCGAGGAGTGTTGTACGATTCTTCATTGCATGTTCCAGTTGGGATTGGATCCTGTTTTCATTTGTGGCGTTTTCATCGATGGAGGTCCAGCTTCTTGCGATTGACGGACAACAAGCTTACTCGCCGCCCGCCGCGTTGACCGGAGCCTGTCGGACGGCTCGGAACCCGTAGCTGGCGTCTCTGCCCGTTCGCATGACGGATGACATGTAGCGGTCGGAGACGCGCAACCTTGCTTTGTCCGTGTACCAGGGGCCGCCCCTGAATCCGACTCCGCATGTCGGATATCGTTGTCCCTCCTCCCAGCTAGCCATCGGTCCGGGCCAACCGGGTACATTCGCCAGAGCGTCGTCAGTCAGGGCTCCGTCGCCGCAGCGGCCTGTGAAGACACGTCCGGCCCCGGCCTTGTCGCCCACCGTCACGGCTCGCTCCCGCAGGTGACCGCTCATTGCGGCGATTCCCCAGTAGGTCGCCCCGGACTTGACGCGTCCCTCGGCCCCGCATAGTGCCTGGGGCATCGGTGCCGGCGGCGTGACCATCGGATCCAAAATCCAGGGCAAATCAAGTTCCGCGCATATCTTCTGCGTCTTCTTGCATTCTTCATGAGGGCACGGCAACTCAGCGCTGCCCCAGGCATACTCGTCCGTGACCGGTTTGAGCGGACCGCGGCAGGCTTTCTCGTATTCCAATTCGCTCATCGGCCTCAGCCCAGCCCAGTCGATATACGCCGCAATGTCGTCCCAACAAACCCAATTGCAGGCCCTGCCGGGCTTGCTTGCGACGTAGCCGGCCGAGGTCTTCTTGATCGTGTGGCCCGTGCTCGAGCGTTTGGCCGGAAAAGTCAGAAACCGCTCGGCAGCCTGCGCGGGGGTAAGCTGATCCAGAAACGCCGCGTACTGACCCTGGTTGGTCCCATATTTCATGCAGTATATCGCCCCGTAGCCTTTGGGGAACTCCGCAGTCAGCTTGCCGACCGGGCCGATCCCATGGGCCCCCCCGATCCCGCCGTCCCCGTAAAGGCACCCCGGCTCGGGGGCAATCTTGAGCTCGGCTTCACTGCTTATCTTGAATGGGATAATGGCTTCGCCTTTTTTCCAGGCCCCATCGGTGAAGCTCCCGCCGCCCTTCCCATTGGTGCCGACATAGAAAGCTCCCTGCGGAACGTAGACCATTTCGAGCGCGTGCACGGACAGTTCAAGCTCGTCGATTTTGTCCAGGCACTTCAGCTTCACACCCTTGTTGACGAAGGTTCCCTGGCCGTCGTCCGACCGGTAGAGAAAAACGCCCGTGGCTTTCTTGCCGGTCATGCCGACATCGATCCGGGCGCCCTTCGGAGCCAGGTGGTCGGCGCTCTCTGGGCTCAGCGTCGCATGGCTCCATGCCGCATCGCCCTTGCGGCGGACCTTCACAAATATCCAGGCCGCGTCCCAGTTGCTCAGCTCGGTGTCCGCTTCGCTCCACGACGCGCGCCAGGAATCGGTCCAGCTTACATCGAACTGCACGCCGTCGGCGCCCACCTTGGCAACGTTCGTTACCGTCATTTCCGCTGCATTGGCAGCCTGTCCGCACAGCATCGCCATGCACAGAGCGAGGATCCATTTTTTCGTTTGATTCATATGTATTACCTTTGGTTTCGAGTTGGTAGGTTTCGTGTGAGTTGCCCGGCAGTCGCCGTATCCCAGACACTGCGTTCGAAGACGCGGCTTCTCCCGCATATTCTCTATTACTCCCGGCGGTGGAAGAATTGGACAGGATTCATCTTCTTTTCGTGATTCTTCGTTACCGTTGAAGATTCCTCGCGCTTCGTGATCTCCGTCCAGTCGTGGGTTTTCATGGGACTGTCGTTGCCGGGTGGAACTGAAAGTGGTGGGCAGAAACCTTCAACTCCAACGGAGTTACGTATTTCAGCCCGGGGTTGGCGCAGCGCAGTGAAGCCTACCCCGGGACAACGGCACCAAAAATCCATCAACCCCGTTGGGGTTGATGGATATCCGGAATACGGAGCACCCAGGGTAGCCTCCGCCCTGCTCCGGCAACCCTGACCTAAAATCCTTATCCCCGTTGGGGATGAAGAACCTATGCACTCCAGTTCAAAAGTAATCCTGCCCACCACTAATTGGGGTCAGGAGTGAATGGCACTGCTTTAAGCGAAGTCTCGGGCAATTTGTAGCTACTGGCTGACAATAGTGCCCGAAATAATGCGGTGCCCTTTACGGAACGCCGTCCTTCCAGGCGGCTGAATTTCGCAGAGGCTTCATCGGTAAAGGGTCGTGTGCTCGGGTTCCGCTGCCGCCTGGAAGGACGGCTTTCCTTGCCTTCGTGCCCTCCGATGATTCGCTTAAAACAGTGCCATTCGGGTCATCACGGATCTTTCAGGTTCCATCCCATCTGATCGGCCACATGTTCGGCAAAGCGCGGAATGGCCACCGCTAACTTGGCGAGACGCTGTTGAGGTGTTTGATGATGTTTCGCTGCCGCATCATGGAGGACTGAGATCACCAACTCGGGCTTCATCTCAAAGAGTGTGATAAGGTAGTCCTTCGGATGCTGCGCTTCGATCCCCCATTGCTCCAGATGCTTGGTCGCGAAATCTTTAAGGTTGAAGGTGACAATCAGTTAGGCCTTTCCCACCAGTGCCGCCGCAACCACGTGCCGGTCTTTCTCATCATTGGTCATGCAGGACACCAACGGCTCGAACCCATCCGCAATGGTTTCTGAGAAAGATTCACGGATCGCCGCCTGCCATGAGTCGGCCATCTCCTCACCCCAGCCAAGCTTCTCGACGTGGGTGCGACGGACTTCGTCCAATATCATGTTGGACAAGACGGGCGTATAGATACGTGGCCTCTCGGCGAGTCGTAGCAGCAGGTCGCTGACCGAGTAGTTGGCCAGCACGCAGGCGTCGATACAGACTTTGTAGTCAGCCAACATGATCAGCCAGTGTAGTCGGCGCGGTCCAAGCCTGCCTCAATTACTCTCCTCGCCTTCGCATTCGTCTTTGTCTTCGCAATCAAGGCCAAGACGGACACAGAAAACGAATCGCCACAAGAGATCCGTCGCCGCCTGTCGCCCACGTCAAGTTTCTCGTGCAATGCCTGTCACGATCTCGAAAAATACGGGACGAATGACGCTCGCTACACCACACAGCGGGAAGCAGAGAAGACTTATCGCGACGTCCCCAGCCTCTACAACCTCAAGAGCAGTGAACTCTTCAACTGGGACGGGCATTACACAAGCCTAGAGGCAAGACCGCCGCAGCGATCACTAGCCCGCATGAAATGAATATGCCTGATAAAGGCACGCTGGTCACCCGACTCGCCGGGAGTCCGGGCTATGTCCCCTTGTTTCAAGCCGCCTTCCCAAAGTCGAAAAAGCCCGTCAGCTTCGACAACGCCGTCTCAGCCCTCACCGAGTTTCAGCGCGGCTTGATCACTCTCGCACCAATCGATCGCTTCCTGCAAGGCGACGACAAGGCCCTCGACCCGAAACAGCTGCGCGGTGGCCGCGTGTTCGACGATAAAGGGTGCGTCGCCTGCCACACTGGTGCCACCTTCGGTGGACAGATGGTCATGAAGCTCGGCGTCACAGAGCAATGGCCCAATCAGGCGGACCAAGGCCTCTTCACCGTCACCAAGGATCCAAAACATAAAATAGCCTTCCATGTCTCGTCCTTGCGAAACGTAGCCAAGACCGCCCCCTATTTCCACGGCGCCAGCTCCCGAAGACTCTGGGGCGCCATCGAAAAAATGAGCCGCTACGAACTCGGACAACACATCTCCGTCGACGATAACCTCAGCCTCGTGGACTTCCTGCGCGCGCTAACCGGCGACATCCCCGAAGACTATATCAAGAAGCCAGCGATTCCTTAAAAGGAACTGTCGGATTGGTAATGAAACAAAAACTGACTATGCCAAGATGATGAAAATTGTTCTTGATGCAGGTTTTCGTGGTTACGTTGGTATTGATTTTGACCGTCGTGGTGATGAAGCCGAAGGCATTAAAAAAACAATCCCTATTGATTAAGGATGTGCGATCCATACAAAGATGAGTATTCATTTTTGTTGGATCTGCTGATTTACTACTTGATGTCGTTGATGTCTTTGCCGTCGAGGAGCCACTCTTTGTTGAAGACAGCAACAGAAAGTCCTGTATCGCGATAGTGACCCTTACCTTTCTCATACAGCACGACAACATTGCCGTCCTTGGTGAGTGCGGTGGAGGAATAGCCGGTCGCGCCTTCGTAGATGAGCTTCCGGACGGGCCAAGTCTTGCAACCGTCTACCGAGAGGCTGATCATCAGCTCCTTGCGGTGCCAAATGCTCCATTTGGTATTGCCCTTCTCGTAGAAGCTCTGGTTGCTGAATATGACTGCGTGGCGACCCCATGACGCTTCCGGAATGCCGAGCAGGGCCGCAGCGGTGCCCCCCAACATAGAGCGTAGCGTGTCGGACGTCTTGAAGGTCTTGAAATCAAATGTCTCGCCACCATCGAAGCTGCGCGCTTCCATCCGCGGTCCTTCTCGGCGCGAGTTCGCGTAGAGCGAGCCGTCGGGCAGCTCCACGATGCAGCCTTCGCCTGTATTCGGATTAACATAGCCACCGTGCTTCCAGGTCTTGCCGTGGTCGTCGCTGTAGACAACCTGGTTGCGCCCGGCGAACTTGGGTGTGCCGTCCTCGTTCTTTTCCGGCTTGCCGTCCTCAGTCAGGGTGGGGCCATGGGTGCGGCCAATGAAAAGGATGCGGCCTTTCTTTGGGCCATACTTCAGCGTGATACCGGCATCACTGCCGGGACCCGACGCATACTTGCCAGCGACATTTGGCGTTACCTTGTAGTCTTTGCCCATCTTCAGGTCTTGCCACGTCATGCCACTGTCCTTGCTGACGAGCAGTCCGCGTTTCTCGATGAGGGGCATGATCCATTTTCCCTCCGCGTAGAGTGCCTGTTCCTCTTTAGATCGAGTCGCCAGGAGGGCATCCTTCGCTTTCGTAGTCTCGGGTCGGGCGTCATAGTCCATGAAGATGTCCCCTGTCTTCTCGTCGACGACCGCGGCGCCTATGTAGCAGAGCCAGCCCGGCCTGTCCAAGATGACCTGGAGCGGTTCCCACGTCTTGCCGTTGTCCTTGGAACGCCGAAGAACGATGGTCTGGTAAGAACAATTGTCTTTGGGAGTGCCGACACGGCCGTTGCAGAACGCTAGGAGGGTGCCGTCATTAGCTGTCACGAGCGAGGGGATGCGATAAAAGGTGGTAACCTCCTTCCCTGTCTCGTCGGTCGCTTTGGCGTGCTCGAAAATGTAAGAATCAGTCATCTCAGGTTCAGCGCCCCGTGCGCTGTAGCCCATACACAGCGTGATTACCGTCGTCAGTAGCAAGAGGTTGGTTCTAGTTGTATTCATCGCAGACTGCTTACCCGTTGTTTGTGGGCGGAGCAATTTTTTTTCTGTAACTAGCAATTAGGGTTCTCTTTAGCTGTCCTAGTGGCCTGTCACACTTCGATTGAAGGATAGAGGCTTTGGAGTTTTATGCGGGCGGCGGCGGTGTCGTCTACATCCCCAAAGGGGATACGGATTTCAGCCCGGGGTTCCTCCTTCGCCACCTCCTTCGCTGAAGCTATGGCGGTCAAGAAGGCTACGGGAGGACAAGTGGCGCAACGCAGTGAAGCCTACCCGGGGCAACGGCACCAAAAAATCCATCAACCCCAACGGGGTTGTGTCCGATCCTGAAAAACCACCGGATATCTCGTGCCTCTTCTTCGTTTCCGAATCCCAGCTTCCTGTTGTGCCCAAGTATCTTGACAACCAGGAGGAACCCCACCCCAAAAGCAAATCCCTAGCAGCTAGCAACCAGCCTTGACTTGATGGCGGCCAGGTCCACCTTGGCAAAATCAACGCGCATTGTTCCGTAACTCACACACCCACCGATTGGTCGCGTGGGGGGTGGCGTGTCTCGTATCTAATTTATCCACAAAGGAGTTTCTAATGACGTATCGCCGCATAATGGTAACGGGTTTTCTTCTGGTTTCATTACTAGCCGTCCCGGCGCTGGCCGTTGAGGGCGATACGCTCAAGGTGGCGACGATTTTCGGGGACCACATGGTCGTCCAAGCGGACAAGGCGATCCCGGTGTGGGGATGGGCCAAGCCCGGCACGAAGGTAGAGGTCAAACTCCTCGACGCAAAGGCCGTCACCGCGACGGCGGGCAAGGACGGTCGTTGGATGGCGAAGGTGAGTCCGGTCAAAACGGGGCAAACCGGCACGATGACCGTGTCGGCCGGCGACGCGAAGATCGTTGCCAAGGATGTGCTCGTCGGTGAGGTGTGGCTGTGCGGCGGCCAGAGCAATATGGACTTTGGCGTGCAACGCAGCAACAACGCCAAGCAAGAAATCGCAGCCGCCAACTACCCGCAGATCCGCATGTTCACGGTCACCAAAGCCAACGCCGAGTTGCCCGACACCGACGTGCAAGGCAAGTGGGAAGTCTGTTCGCCCGAGACGGTGGGACACTTCTCTGCGGTGGGATACTTCTTTGGCCGCGAGATTCACCAGCAACTGAAAGTTCCCGTCGGCTTGATTCATTCCAGCTGGGGCGGCACGCCCGTGGAATGCTGGATGCCCGTCAAAGCCATGAAGGGCAATGCATTGTGCAAAGACCTGGTTCGGAGATATGCTGCGGTCGAGGAAGCCCTCAATGCGAGCGACGAAGAGAAACAGCAGCTGCGTGCCGAATATGCCAAGAAGATAAAGGATTACATGGCGCTGGCGAAGAAAGACTATCCGAACAAGGGCTTCGAACAGGGACTGGCCAAAGCGAGCTATGACGACGCCGCGTGGAAGGCGATGCAGATCCCCAACAACTGGGAGAATACCGCTAAGGAGATGAGAGGGCTGGATGGCGTGGTCTGGTTCCGCAAGACGGTGACCGTGCCGGCTGACTGGTCGGGCAAGGAGTTGTCGCTGAAAGTCGGCAAGGTCGATGACGTGGACGTCACCTACTTCAATGGGGAGAAGGTCGGCGAGATGGGGAGGGATAGTAAGAAATTTAACGTCCAGCGGGACTACACGGTTCCGGGCAAGCTCGTCAAAGCAGGCAAGAACACGATCGCCGTTCGCGTAACAGACAGCAGCGGGGGCGGTGGCATCTGGAATGGCACGCTCTCGGTGTCGCGAAAGGACGCAGACACCAAGCCTATCGATCTCGTCGGTGCGTGGAAATACAAAGTCACCGTGGCCATCAGGCCTTTGCCGAAACCGGCCAATCCTTTCAGCCACTTTATCCCGTCAAACCTGTACAACGCGATGATCTACCCGCTGGCTCCCTATCCCATCCAGGGCGCCATCTGGTATCAGGGCGAAAGCAATGCCAGCCGGTTTGAGCAGTATGCCTTCCTCTTCCCGCAGATGATCCGCGACTGGCGATCGCTGTGGCAGGACGACGAGTTGTCGTTTTTCTATGTCGAGCTGGCGAACTTCATGGGCCGATCCGATCAGCCGGGCGGTTACAGCAGCTGGGCCTTGCTCCGCGAATCGCAGCGCAAAGCGCTCGAACTGCCGCGAACGGGCATGGCGACCGCGATCGATATCGGCAACGCCAAGGACATCCACCCCCGCAACAAGCAGGACGTAGGCAAGCGGCTGGCGCTCAGCGCGTTGGGTGTGGAATACGGAAAAGCAATCATGCACAAAGGACCGTCGCTGAAATCCGCAACCCCCAAGGGCGATCGCGCAACGCTGGTGTTCAACGATGTAGCCGACGGCCTCAAAGCCAACACCCCGCTGGAGAAATGTTTTGGTGTCAAGGGCGCCGACGGTGAGTGGACCTGGGCCGATGCCAAGATCGTCGGCAAGGACAGCATCGTGCTCAAGGGCAAAGCCGGCACGAAGATCGTCGCCGTCAACTACGCCTGGGC
>CAJJBR010000018.1 GCA_905182475.1 Akkermansiaceae bacterium
CGAGAAGCCCATGTCGTCGGCCATGATGAGCACGATGTTCGGCCGGTCGGCGGAGAAGAGTGGCCCGCTGAGGGCGCAAAGAATTGCGATGGTGAGGAGGGGACGGGTCATTGTGGGAGATTGCGTTCAGGTTTTGTTAGGGACGGCGATGGTCCTGTGCCAGATGTAGCGCCAGGCGTGGGCTGTTGCTAGAAATTTTCTTTTGGAGTGGGGCGCTTGAGGGCCCCGTTGCGGGGATAGCAGAGGGGGAGAAAGGGGGTTGACCAAAGACCAAAGTATCCGCTTTGCGGCCTCTGTGGTTTTGCGGTGAAGATTTCTTTAGTTACGCGTTTTCGGATCATTCCACTGCACGTCGAGGCCGGGAGGATCTGAGATTTCCTTTCCCAGCACAAAGAGCGCGGTTGCCCAGGCGTCGGCTGTGGCGCAGTCCCCTGCGATGACGCTGACGGAACACGGCGGACGGACGACGGGCTTTCCCGTCCGGGGATCAATGATGTGGCTGGCGAACCCGCCTGGTGCCGGCCTGAACTGGCGGTAGTTGCCGCTCGTCGCGAGGGCTTGATTTTTCAGTTTCACCGTGCGGGCGATGGAACGTCCTGACGGATCCGGGCGTTCGATCCCCACCTCCCATTCCCCTCCGACTGCGATAATTTCCCCGCCGAGTTCGAATAGGAAATCTTCCAACCCTGCCTCCGTGAGTGCCTCTGCAACCCGATCCACCGCATAGCCCTTGCCAATGCCCGAAAGATCGACTCCGACACCTTCCGGCCCGAATCCCGCCTCGCCCGTTTCCTGTAGAAGCCCCGGATCAAACGCTCCGGAGCTCTGGCTTTTGATTTCCTGGGCAAGCTCGATCACCCGCTGCAATTCATCCGTCGGCTTCCCGCCCCGGTTAAAACGCGAAAGATCTGAATCGTCCCGCCACTGGCTGAACACCTGCTCCCATTTCTCCAAAGTCTCCGCAACCTCGCCGCGCAGGACCTCGCGGTCGGGCGCGTCCCCCCTCCATCTGAGATGCCAGCCGGTTCCCATCGCGCTCCCCCGCAGGTCACCACTCTGATCGGGGAGCGACCGATCCACGATCGCACCGATGAGAACAAGTAGAGCCAGGATAGAGAGCGAGCGCTTCATTTGAGCGAAGAATAAACCACCGCGGCGACAACCAGCACCCCCGCCACCGAATCCCTAGCCGTCCACCTCCCCGGCGCATGGGTCAGGAACCTCAGCAGCGCTCCGGTCGGGCAGCCGTAATGGCAATACGCCTGAGGCAGGAAAAACGCAGCCACCAGCCCGATGGTGAAAATTGAAGCCGGCACGAAAGCGACGAAGCCACTGCTCCAGCTTTCGAACGGCTCGAAGTAGGCCAAGGGTATTCCGCTCGCCAAAAACGCAAGAACCCAGATGACGGTCAGCGTCAGCCATGGCACGCGAACCATGATCGAATGGATCTTCGGAGGAAGCGCGAAACGTTTTTTGACGAGCTGTCCGGCGAGGGTCTGGGCAGCTCCGTGCGGGCAGATCCGGTTGCAATAGACGTTTTTTCCGGTGAATGCCGGAACCACCAGCGCCACTGCTGTCAGCACCAGCAACGGCAACACCAGTCCGACATCGAACCCGTTCGCCCCCCAGCCCAGCAACTGATCCTGGCTGACCATCCAGCCCAGACCGATGCCTGCGGCGACTGAGACGACGGCGTATGCGATCCTAGCCTTCAGCCTCCGGCCCCACTTGCTAACGCCGCAGAAACCCCCAAGCGCAATCCACACAATGGCGAGTGAGCTTTTCCATGGGAAAGCTTCCGGCACCCTCTCCGCGCGGTGCCGCCGGAGCATCTCCTGCACGCTTTCCACGACTGCGTAGTTCGTAAGACTCGCTCCGCTGGTGAAAAGAGACGGAGACGCCTCGCTGTCCTCGGCGATCACCTCATCAACACTCTTCCCAGCGAATCCGTCCGCATACTTCACCTCGTCCCCCACATCGCCGACGTAGGGTTCGTTGTCGCGGCTGCCGAGAAGTGCTATCCCCAGAACCTTTTCCCCACCCGTCGAAAGGACAACGATCACATCGGAGATCCCATTGAACCCCCTTGCAGAAACGCCCATGTGACTGCTCCGGAGAACCGTCCCGAGTGACTCATCCCCATCGAAAACCATATAACTCCCCGCCTCCCCGCCGTCACCGATTCGATCTGCGGAAGGAAACCATTTCGCGACATCGGCGGGTTTGAGCGGTTCGGGAAACCACTGATCCATTCCCATGGCTCCGAACCTCGCGGCGAGGCCACGAGCCATGGCCTCGCTGGTGAGCGTCGCCCCGGAAACAATCATCGGATCCGGATCATCGCCCAGCGAAGACTCCGGCTTCCCTGTCCACTGCTCCCAGAAATCCGCAGCATCACGGATCTTGCGGACATGGCCATCCGTATCCTCGCTGGTAAGGAAGCGAACACCCCTCACCCTCCGGCTTGTGTCGAAAACCACAAGCAACTCGGAGAGGCCGGAATAGCCCTGGACATTCTCCGCCTGCGGAAAGGTGGACGTTGCCCAACCGGCAGGGTTCCCCTCGGAATCCAACAGCGGATAAAAACCTTCCGAGGCATCACCGACGGAGACGACGGATGGGAGAACCGACTTTGCCTCCGCGAGAACTCTTGCCGGATCGATGCTCCGCTGATCCCGGGGCAGCGCCCACAGACAGGCCAGGGCAGCAAGAATGACACCCAGCCTGTAGCAGCCCATCGCCCATCGCTTCTGGCGATGACTTCCGCTATGGCTTGGTTTTTGCTTCCGCAGTTTTTCCATCAAGGGATTTCTCCAGCTCATCGAGGTTCTCGAAACGCGTGTCGCCGGGCATCCTCCAGAGCGTTTTCGCTTCTTCCAGATGATGCTCATAGATCTCACGCGGAGTGCAATCCTTCACGGTTGCCAAAGCAGCCGCCCGTCCGACCGTAACGCCCATCATGCCGATGGTCTTCATCACTCGTATCGTCCCCAACGCATCGCGATTGACGCTGATGTTACGGCCAGCCATGAGAAGATTGGGGATGTTCCGCGAGTAGAGCGTCCGGTATGGCACCGCGTAGCCGGCTTTCCTGTCAATCCCCTTGCCATGGACGGCGCGGGAAATGAAGGGCTTTCCGGGAATGCTGTCTCGGTATTTCTCAACCGGATAGTGTAAGTCGATCGACCAGGTGGTCATGAACGTCCCGTCATCGAACTTCTTCTTATTGCTGATCTCATCGCCCGTAAGGATTACGTCCCCGAGAATCTGAAGCGTCTCGCGCGTCCCTCCGATATACGCCAACCAAGTCATCTCCCCCTTCTTGTGGCCGTCGGGATCACGCTCCGCATAGGCACCGTGGTTCTTGATCGCATTCCAAGCGCTGAAGGAAGCCAGCAAGTTCAGGTCGCGGGTGTGTTCGAGCTCCTTGATCGGGTGGCTATCATAACCACTTTCCCAGAACCACTCGGCATGACGGATACCGTGGCGCTCTCTCGGATACGGGAAACTAGCTGCCGTAAATTTGTGCATCCAGCCTTGCTCGGGGAACTCGACTTCCTCGGATTGGTTTTGCCAGATCCACATGTTGCTCATCCCCATCCGGCCTTTTTCCACCGATTTCGTATCAGCTCCTGACCAGAGCGCGACGAATCCATGTCCGGTGCAGTCAGCGAAATACTTTCCACGGATGCTCTTGATTTTTCCTCCGGCGATATCGACCGCCTTCACCGATGCGATCTTCCCGTCCTTCATATCCAGCCCGTAGGCATGGTGCCCGAGGAAAAGTGTGATGTTGTCCTCGGCACGGACAACCTTCTCCTTCTTGTCATCGACAAACTCCTCGGCATGAGACGGGGAGGCCTTCGCCTTGTCCTCGATTTCACGGATGATCTCGTCGAGCGGATACTCACTCGGCGCGTAGCTGCCCTTCGCCCAGACCCGGATCTCGGAGGAGCCGTTTCCACCAAGCACGTCGCGGTTCTGGATCAGCGCCACTTTCGCTCCCATTCGCGCTGCGGAAATTGCGGAACCGAGCCCGCCATATCCGCCGCCCACAACCACGAGGTCGTAGCTTCCGGCATCTGCAATGGCGTTCGGCACTCCGGGAATCTTCCAAGCCGTGCGCTCCTCGAAGGTCGCGTCGCCAGGTGGGGTAAAATCCGCATCGCTGCTGAAAAGGACGGCGTCCGCACGGCCGTTGAATCCGGTGAGATCTTTCAGCGCCAGTTTCGCCTTGCCCGTCTTGAGCGAAGCCTTGCCTGCAAGCTGCCAAGTCCATTCCGCATCTCCACTGCCAAGCTCGGCGGACAATGGCTCGCCGTTCAACGATACCTTGAAACGCCCCGCGCTTTCCGGGCGACCGAGGCGCTTCGTCCAGTCGATGGTGCGCACCCATACCCGGTATTCCCCATCTTCGGGGACATCGATCTCCGTCGTCGCATCCGTCACCGGTTTTCCCAACCCATGTGCGTTCAGGTAGGGCGAACCCATCGACTCGATAAACTGCGTGTCGGTCTTCCAACCACCGGGATCGGCGAATTGTTCGGCTTCGACAAGAAAGGAGGCTGAGTAGGCCTGTGTGGCTACAAACAGGCTGATTAGGGCAAAATATCTCATAGGCTGTGTCTAAGTTGTAACTTAACGTTCGTTCCGCTACGTATTTTTCACGATTCGCCCATTTTAGTGCTAGGAATCTGCTTTTGGGGTGGGGGCTTGGGGCGTTGTTGAGAGGGGTGAAGGAGGGTTTTTGTATAAGAACGTTATTGTTGTTTCGGCGCCGCTTGGGTTCTCGCGAAAAGCGTATCTCCGGTAGTCCACTCGACAGCGTTGCTCAGCAGTTTGTTAAACGCATCATTGGAAAAGTCTTC
>CAJJBR010000019.1 GCA_905182475.1 Akkermansiaceae bacterium
CACGCATCAGATGTCAAGTTTCGGGGAGTTTATAGGAAGGTTCCGATTACCTCTCCAGCAGAATCTCATCCCCCAGCACCACGAGATCCACCCGACCGCTGAGCGTCTTATCTAGGAACGGGGTGTTCTCAGCTTTCGATTTCATGAAGTCCTTGGTGAAGGTTGAAGTGGCTTCGGTGTTGAAGAGGGTGAGGTTTGCGTGCTGGCCTTCTTCGATGGTCGGGACTTCGAGAGACATCATGCGGCGGGGTTGGGCGGAGTATTTTTTGACCAGGGTGTCCCAGCCGAATTTCCCGGGTTTGATGAAGTGGTGGTAGAGGGAAACGACGGCGGTATCGAGGCCGGTGATGCCGTTGGGGGCGGAGATAAAGTCTTGGGATTTTTCGAAGGGGGTGTGGGGGGCGTGGTCGGTGGCGATCATGTCGAATGTGCCGTCGAGTAGGCCTTCTAGTAGGCCTTCGTTGTCCGCTTTGCTCCGGAGGGGCGGGTTCATTTTGTAATGAGTGTCGAAGTCGGCGATGTGTTCGTCGGTGAAGAGGAGGTGGTGAGGGGAGACCTCGGCGGTGACTTTCACGTCGCCTCGGGATTTCCACCAACGGATGGTTTCCATACCCATTTTCGACGAAACGTGCTGGATGTGAATGTGCGCACCGGTGGCGTGGGCGAGGCGGATGTCACGGTCGATGATGATTTCCTCTGCGCAGGCTGGGGAGCCCTGGATGCCGAGTTTGTAGGAGACGGCTCCTTCGTTAAGAGCTCGCGGACCGGCGAGTTCCGGGACTTCGCAGTGGGAGGCGAAGAACATGTCGAACTCGGATGCGTATTGCATGGCGCGGTAGAGGATGGAGGAGTTAATGGTCGTATCGCCATCGTCTGTGAGCATTTTGACTCCCGCGTCTCGCATGCCATCGATGCCAGCGAGCTCCTTGCCCTCGCGGCCTTTGGTGACACAGCCGGAGGTATAGATGGGAATGCGGGAGTTGCGCTTTCCTGATTCGAGGATGGCGTTGACTGACGCGCCGGAATCAAGGGATGGGGAGGTGTTCGGCATCATGACAATGCCGGTAATGCCGCCGTTGATCGCAGCTTCGGATCCGGAGGCGATGTTTTCCTTCTGCTCCTGGCCTGGCTCGCGGAAATGGACGTGTGCATCGAAAAATCCGGGGCAAAGGATCTGGTTTCCGCAGTCGATTACTCGGGTGTCGTCGGAGGCGGTGAGGCCGGATCCAATTTTTTGGATGATACCGTCCTGAATGAGAACGTCGGCGGAGAGGAGGTCAGGGGAAGATTCGGAGGCGATGCGGGCGTTGCGCAGGAGGAGGTTCATGCGCTGACCATAAATTTCAAATTACAAATCTCAAACTTCAAATGAAGAGATGAGCAACAGAGTTGGAAGATAAAGCGCTAAATAAATCGAAAACCCCAATTTACCCCTAAGACTCCCGAACGATCAGAGCTCTTCCTTGAGGGTTGAAGTTTGAAATTTGAGTTTTATCTGTTCCGGAGAATCTCGTTATTGTCGCCAAGTAAGAGATTTTTGGGGCGGATTGGAGTATCCGTGTAGCCGAAGCACATGATGGCGACGCGTTCGCCTTTTTTAATTAAATGTGCAGCGCCGCCGTTGATGAGGATTTTGCCGGTGTTTGGTGGGCCTTCGAGGACGTAGGTTTCGAGGCGTGCTCCGGTGGTAATGGAGGCAACGAGGACTTTTTCTCCAGGCCAGAGGTCGGCTGCGTCCATGAGATCGCGTGGGATTTCGATACTGCCTTCATACTCCACGTCGGCCTCTGTGATGACGGCACGATGGAGTTTTGATTTCAGGACTTCGCGGATCCAAGGTTTGGATGTTGGTTCTTGGCCAGACATTTCTGTGGGGAACGAACACCTCGGGAGGCGGTTCCGTCAAGTGGAAAGAGGGAGGTAAGATGCCTCCCGAAACGGCCTGGGGCGAGGCGCCCAAGCCACTTTCACATATATTGGTAGCGGATGGCGGAGAGGGAGAGTAGGGTGGCGGTTTCCACGCGTAGGACGAGATCGCCGAGGGTGACGGGGATGAAACCGGCGGCTAGGGCGGATTCGGTTTCTTCCTGGGAAAAATCTCCTTCGGGACCAATAGCGATAGTGACGGATTGGAGGTCGGGGTGGGACTGGAGGGTTTCGCGGAAATTTAGCGGATTCTCCGCGAGGGAGGCGATGAGTTGGAGCTCGGTTTCCTGTGGTTTCGCGACCCACTGCTCGAAGGTGAGGGGATCTTCGATGACCGGAATCGTGTCTTGGCCGCATTGTTTGCAGGCTTCAAGGGCGGTGCGGCGCCATTTGTCTGCCTTGCTATCGCTAGGGCTGGCGATGGTGTGGTGGGTGACGAGAGGCTGGATTTTCGAAACGCCTAGTTCGACGGATTTCTGGACGATCCAATCCATGTTTTTTCCTTTAGGGATCGCTTGGACGAGGGTGATTTCTGGGAGGGGGATATCCTTGGATTCTGCCAGATCAAGTATGAGGGCTATCCGCTGTTTGGAAACGGAGAGGACTTTCGCCTCGGCGCGGTTTCCAAGGCCATCGAAGACCGTGATCCACTGGTCAGGCTGAATGCGGAGGACTTGGGCGAGGTGCTTGGCTTCGTCGCCTTCAAGAAACGGAGTTTCTGTCCAGGCAGAGGGGGGGAGGTAGGAGCGGGGCATGAAGAAGTGAAAAGTGCCGAGTGATCAGTGGAAGAATGGAATACTAGAGCTTGAGAAAAGTTTCTAGCATCTGCTTGCCGTGATCCGTGAGGATGGATTCGGGGTGGAACTGGACTCCGTGGACGGGGTGCTCTTTGTGCTTGAGACCCATGATTTCCTGTTCCGCTGTCCATGCAGTGATCTCTAGGCAGTCGGGGAGGGTTTCTCGTTTCACGATGAGGGAGTGGTAGCGGGTTGCCTCGAAGGGGTCGGGTAGCCCGGTGAAGACGCTGGCTCCGTTGTGGTGGATGGGCGAAGTTTTGCCGTGCATCAGTCGATCTGCCCGCACGACATCGCCACCATAAACTTGGCCGATGGACTGGTGGCCGAGGCAGACGCCGAGGATGGGAGTCGTTGCGCCAAATTCCCGGATGAGATCCATGGAAATGCCCGCCTCGTTCGGCGTGCAGGGGCCCGGGGAAATACAGATCTTTTCAGGCGCGAGGGCTCTCACCTCATCGACCGTCAGCGCGTCGTTGCGAAAAATTTTCATCTCCACTCCCAGTTCTCCAAAGTATTGGACCAGGTTGAAGGTGAAGGAATCGTAGTTATCGAGGATGAGAAGCATCTGGCGGAAACTCTAAATTTTAAACTTTAAACCTCAAGCAAGATGTGGGGAATCACAATTCCCGGACGGCTTGAGTTATCCGCTGCTTTTCTGTTCCCAAGTCTGACGAGGGAAATGAGATTGGGATATAGGGAGCGAACCTTCGCCACCCAGTTCAAAAATAATCCTGCCCACCACTTTCAGTTGCACCCGAGGTCAAGACTCGGAGTCGCGTTCTCCAGAACGTGATACGAACGGCCACTCTATCAAATGCCGTTGCTTTGCCTAGGTAGGAGAAATCGTGCCCCGAAAACTCCCATCACTACAACAGAAGGCTACGGCGCCGCAGTGAAAGTCGTGAGGTCTTCCGAGAAATTTTCCATCAGTAGTCAATCTTGAATTCCATTTGTCACCGCAGTCATTATTGGACTGTCGTGGCGAGCAGTTTCCCCCATTCCTGCCGAGCAGCCTAAGGAGTGACTGGGCCTTTAGGAGGATAGAGTGCGTGATTTAGGGTGGCGTTCTGGAGAATATCACTCCGGTTGGCGACCGAAGGTCGCTGCTACGCTTTGATCGTCTTTGCTAGGGCGATGGCCCTTCTTAGAGCCATGGATTTAGTGACTGTCTCGTTGTATTCGTAGGTGGGATCGGAGTCGGCTACGACTCCGGCTCCGGCTTGGACGTGGGCTTGGCCGTCTTTCAATAAGCACGTCCGGAGGGTGATGCAGGAGTCGTGGGAGCCATCGAAGCCGAAGTAGCCGACGGCTCCGGCGTAGGCGCAACGTTTATTTTTCTCGAGGGAGTTGATGATCTGCATGGCGCGGATCTTGGGTGCTCCGGAGACTGTCCCGGCGGGGAAGGTGGCGCGGAGGACATCGTATGCGGAGTGGTTTTCATCAAGCTCTCCGTGCACGTTTGAGACGATGTGCATCACGTGGCTGTATCGCTCGATGATCATAAAATCATCGACGATGACTTTGCCGTGTTTGGCGATGCGTCCGACATCGTTCCGCGCAAGATCGACTAGCATGAGGTGCTCGGCGCGTTCCTTGGGGTCGGCTAGGAGCTCGGCGGCTAGCGCGTCGTCTTCCTCGGGTGTTTTTCCCCTCCATCTGGTTCCGGCGATGGGGCGGATGTCGATGCGGCCTTGGACGGAGCGGACGTGGACTTCTGGGGAGGAGCCAACTAGCGCAAAGTCCTCCATCTCCAGAACGAACATGTAGGGGGAGGGGTTTACGTGGCGGAGGGCGCGGTAGAGATCAACGGGGGATTGATCGAAGGGGACGGTGAAGCGCTGGCTGGGGACGAACTGGAAGATGTCACCGGCAGCGATGAATTCCTTACCGTCGCGCACCATTTGTTCGTATTCCGCTTGGGTGGTATTGGAGCTAGCTTCTTCTTCCTCGATTTTTGATAGACCGTTGAGGGCTGGAACGTGGAGGGGGCGGTTGAGGATTTCTATGAGCGAGGCGATGCGACCTTGAGCTGCGGCGTAGGCTTCGGCAGGGGAGTTGTGTTCGTCGAGAAATGCGTTGGCGATGACTTGGAGACGGCGCAGGCGGTGATCGAAGACGAGCACGGTGTCCGCGAGCATGAAGAGTGCGTCGGGGACGCCGAGGGTGTCTTCGGGAGGCTCGCCGAGGGTTGGCTCGAACTGGCGGACGGCATCGTAGGAAAGGTAGCCTACCATGCCGCCGGAAAATGGTGGGAGGGCGGCGTTTGTGACGGGTTTGTAGGGAGCCATCTCCCGCTCAAGGGCGGCGAGGACGTCGTCGGGGGCGGTTAGGGAGCGCGACTTATTGCCGTCGGTGATGGTGATTTCTTTTCCGCGCGCGGAGAAAATTCGTTTCGGGTCTGAGCCTACGATGGACCAGCGCCCTCCCTTGTCGGTGGCCTCCGCGCTTTCCAAAAGGAATGAGTTCTTGGTATCGCGGAGCTTGATGTATGCGGAGAGCGGGGTCTCGAAATCGGCGGCAAGCTGGGTGAAGACGGGGATGACGTTTCCCTTTTCCGCAAATGTTTCGAAGGCGGAAAGGGAAGGTTCTACTGGGATGGGGCTCACGCGGGCAAACTTGAAGTTTTAAACTTTAAACTTCAAGGAAGACTTGAGGATGCTGGCTTGGGTTTTGGTGAAGAGAAACCACAGTGGACGCGGATGAAGACGGATCGCATTCCTTGTGGCTGGGCTTATGAGGAATATTGGACTTCTAGGTTCTCTCATTCCCTCAATTTCTCATTCCGGATTGCGTTTTCCGGCGACGGAGGGAAAGTAACTGCGTGGCGATTGCTTTGGAAGAATTGAAAGATGCTCTACCGGAAGGTGGCTTGTTTGGTGGTGGAAAATGGCGGTGGTCACCGGAACCTCTGCGTCTCACGGCAAGCGAGGTTAGGGAGATGACTTCGATGGGGCATCCATTGGCGAAGTTCCAGCAGGCTAGTGACCTTCTATACCGGCGGTCTGCTGCGGGAAAAATCGTTCCGTGGCTTTCGGAACTTTTGGACGAGGGTAAGCCGGACTGGCTAGCGGATCTCCAGCGCGAGGCGGGAATGTCGGAACAATTCCCGAGGGTGATACGGCCGGATCTGATTCTGGCGAAAGGGCATTTCGCGGCCACGGAGCTGGATAGTGTTCCGGGCGGGATGGGAATCACTGCCTGGCTTTCTCAAGTATATTCGAAGGCCGGCTACGAGGTTCTTGGTGGAGCGGATGGGATGGTCGAAGGGTTCCGGTCGCTTATGCCGGAAGGTGGTGATATTCTGGTTTCCGAAGAATCTGAGGACTACAGGCCGGAAATGGATTGGTTAGCCGGGCAGATGGGGGATGCATGGAGCACCGAGTCGGCAGAGGAGTATCAGGAAAAAGGCAAGGCGATTTACCGCTTTTTCGAGCTGTATGATTGGGAGGCATTGCCCTTTTTTCGTAAGCTTGCGGAGAAATCTGCTACTGGTAAAGCGAACGTGACGCCGCCATTCAAGCCACATCTTGAGGACAAACTCTGGCTTGCTTTGTTCTGGTCGCCTGCGCTGAAGAAATTCTGGGAGAAGTCGCTGAGGGGCAGCCATCTGCGTAGGTTGCGCGGGCTGATCCCATTTGGCTGGGTGCTCGATCCCGAGCCGCTTCCGCCACATGCCGCACTTCCCAGAATGAACGCTCACTCATGGGAAGAGGTTGCTGAGTTTTCCCAGAAAGAGCGGCAACTGGTGCTGAAGATCAGCGGTTTCCACGAATCGGCATGGGGCTCGAAAGGGGTGTTTATCGGTCACGACCTTTCCGCGGCAGAATGGAAGGAACGGCTTTCGACCGCTTTGGAGCAATCCAACGAACAGCCATGGATCCTGCAGGAATTTCACGAAGGTCGACGCTTCGAGCACCCGGTTTATGAAGAGGATGGCAGCGTCACGATGATGGACGTGCGAGCGCGGTTGTGTCCCTACTTTTTCACGAACACGGATGGAAAAACCACCTTCGGAGGATGCCTAGCAACGCTTGTTCCTGCCGACAAAAAGAAGATCCATGGCATGAGCGACGGAATACTGGTTCCTTGCGTGATCGAGGATTGATCAGACGTAGCCAGAATGCTCGATGGCATCGCAGATGGCTGGGAAGATCTGGCGTTTTCGCGAGACTACGCCGGGGGCTAGGTAGAGAGTCTCGTCAATGGGGGTGAAGGGGAGACTTGCGATGATTTTTTCTGGGCCGACTGCGAGGACCATGCTTTTGAGTAGGGCGACGTCGGTCACGACGAGGACGGCAATGTCGTAGCCGTTCTGGTGCTGCAGTGCGCGGAGAGCGTCTTCCATTTCCTTCCTGCGGGCTTTGAAGCCATGGAGGTCACGTTCTTCCACTTGGGAGATGCTGATGAACATGCCCTGCTCGTTAAATTCCTTGCGATCGGAATGAATGATTTTATCTGATGTTCCGTTTGCGATAAGAGAACCGACAGCGAAGAATTCCTCGGAAAATTCCTTGGCATCCACGCGGGCGATTCCGCTGAGCCAAGTGAGCATTTTCTGGTCGAGATTGGTGGTGGTTGGCGAGGTGAGGCAAAGCGTATCGGAAACGATACCGCCGCACAGGCAGAGCGCCACGCCGGGTGCTGGGATGAGATCTCGGTGGAAAAACTTCCGTGCCACAAGGGTGCAGGTGGAGCCTACTGGTTCGTTGAGGTAGCGGATCGGCTCGCGGGAAACGAGGTCGCCGGAGAGACGATGGTGGTCGATGACCTCGGTGATCGTGGCCTCGTCGATGCCGGAGATCGCTTGGGCATATTCATTGTGATCTACGAGGGCGAATCGGAGTTTCGGAGGATCAACGAGGTCTGACTTTGCGAGAACGCCGAGCATATGATCTGAGCCGATCTCCATGACGGGGAATAGATCCTGGTCGACGGCGATCAGTTGCTTGCGGATCGCCGTGACTGCGTCATTTTCCTGAACGGAAATAAAGTCGGTTTCCATCACGTGTCTGACCGTGCGGGAACAGCGGATGAGGGTGTTTGCGCTGGCGGTGTCCTGCCGGCAGCGGAGAACGACGGTGCCCTTCGCGATGGCGAAATCCATGATCTCTTGTGAAATTTGGTTACTACCAGTAACGAGCAGAGCCCGTGCGCCCATTTCGATAGCGAGGCGTTGGACGATTGGACGGTCGCCGCAGATCACAAGAAACTGGGAGATGTTTCCGTCATCGGTGGCCTCCTTGAGGCGCCCTTGGATGGTCTGCTGGGAAGATGCACCAACAAGCAAAATCAGATCTTCCTCCGCATCGTTTTCGCAAATGGTCGCCCCGTGGCTTTCCGCATCAAGTGTCGCCGCGAGATTGTTCAGTGAGGCATGAACCGTTCTGACGCTGATTTCCTCGGTGTAATCTGGGAGAAGGAGTTTCAGAAGATTGATGTATTGCAGCATGCCGACGACTTTTCCGTCCTTTTCTAATACGGGAACGCAACGGATTCCGGCAGTAAGCATTCGGTTGTAGGCGGTGAGGAAAGTGTCGCAGGGCTGCACTTGGATAACATCGCGTTTACAGGTCATTCCGGCAGTGGTTCGTGCGTCGGTCAGAAGGAGAGGTAATTCGAAACCTGCTTTTTCGAGCACCCACTTGGTTCGCTGGGAAACTTCACCACAACGCGCGGCGATTGCCTCCGGTTCTTCTCCACAAGCACGGAGTAGAGCCGCGTGGCCTATCGCCGAACATACGGCATCCGTATCAGGGTTCTTGTGACCAATGACGTAAAATAGTGACATGCGGCTTATTCTTTCCGGCAGTTAGAAAACTGCAATCCCAAACAAACACGGACTTTCACAGAGATTGCAACTTACATTCTTTCAGGACAGCGTATGCCAAGTAAACCTAGTCCCTTTTCAAGCACGTCGGAACTTAATTGGCAGAGTGCCAAGCGGCTAGCCTTAACGGAATCCTCTGATTTGAGCACCGGGCAGGATTCGAAAAAGGAGTGGAATGCGCGTGCCAGCTCAAGGAGGTAGTTCGCGAGGAGGTTAGGCCTATGGTCTTCTAAAACGAATGGGAGCACTTCGCCGAAGCGTGCGAGCAGGCGAGCGAGATGGATTTCGCCTGGTTCGTTGAGGACGACGTCTACTCCTTTGGTAGAAAATTCGCCTTCTAGTTTCCTGAAGATCGAACGGATGCGGACGTGGGAGTATTGGAGGTAGGGTGCGGTATCTCCTTGGAGGGATAGCATTCTATCCCATGAGAATACATAATCGGTGAGGCGGTTCTGGGAAAGCTCCGCGAATTTCACCGAACCGATTCCGACGATCTCTGCGATTTCCTTGGCTTCGTCTCCGACGAGATCCGGGTTCTTCTCAGCAATTGCGGCAGCTGCACGCTCAACGGATTCTTCGAGAACATCGCTGAGGCCGACGTTGTCACCGGATCGGGTTTTCATCAGCTTGCGGTCTTCTCCGAGGATAGAGCCGAAGGCGATGTGGCGGAAATCTCCGTGTTTACCCCAACGCTCCGCAGCATCGAAAAGCTGGCGGAAATGAAGTTGCTGGGGCACTCCGACTACATACCAGACTTGGTCGACATTCCACTCGTCGATGCGGTATTTGATCGTTGCAAGGTCGGTGGTAGCATAGAGGAAACCACCGTCCGCCTTGCGAATGATGGCTGGGTTATCATTCCAGCCGTCCTCGCGGTTCACTTTGAATGGATCCTCGCCGGGTGGCTTTTCGCCATCGGAAAATACACAGACTGCGCCGTTGCTCTCGCGCGCCAGTCCTTTTTCCAAAAACTCGTCAACCAGGCCGGGGAGCATGTCGTTGTAGAAACTTTCTCCCAGCCAGTGATCGAACTTTACATCGAGACGGTCGTAAATTTTCTGAAGGCCGGATTTGGAAACGTCGATGCACTTCTGCCAGATCGCGAGGTTTTCGGGATCGCCGGCCTGGAGTTTTACCAATTCAATTTTGCAGGTTTCGAGGACGGATGGGTCGGCTTTTGTGTCTACGTTGACTTGGCGATAAACCCGCACGAGTTCGGCGATGGGATCGGCTTCGAGTGCTTCCTGATCGAGCAGTGTTTTCCAACCATGCAGGATCATACCAAACTGTGTGCCCCAGTCGCCGATGTGGTTGTCTGCAATGACATCGTATCCGAGGAAACGGGCGATGCGGCACAGGGAATCACCAATGATGGTCGAGCGGATATGGCCGACGTGCATGGGCTTGGCGACGTTCGGTGCGGAGAAGTCAACCACCACACGCTTGCCTTCGCCGGGAGTTGGTGCTCCGAGCTTTGGGTCGGCCAGTAGGGACTTTACGTAATGCGCGTAGGCTTCCGGTAGGATGGTGAAATTAATAAAGCCCGGCCCGGCGATCGAACTGGTGGCGATGCCTTCGATCTCGATCACATCGAGAACCTGCTGCGCGAGGGCGCGGGGATTTGTCTTCTGCTTTTTCGCGAGAACCATCGCGGAGTTGCTTTGGTAATCGCCGAAACGGAGATCAGCAGCAGCAGCGATGTTGGGAGCAGTAGGCTCGCCCACTACTTTTTCAAGAGCGGCGGAAAGGCGGGATGCGAGGTTCTGGAGAAGGGTCATGTGGGAAAAACGCTAAAAACTGAAACGCTGAAATTTCAGATTGGAAATTCTAGCAAGGTTCTGAATCCTGGCCGATGTGAACGGGCTTGGGATCGAGGATATTGAGGACCTCGTTACGGGTTGTTGCCGTACCAAGGCTGCGGCGAACTTCGCAGTTGGTGAACATTTTCGCGATCGCGGCGAGTGTCCGGAGGTGGAGATGGTAGTCCTTGCGGGGGACGATGAAGAGGATAATGAAGTGGACCGGGGCGTTGTCGAGGGCTTCGAAATCGATTCCGGCCTTAGATCTTCCGAAGACGGCCACCACTTCCTCCATGGTGTCTGAAAAAGTATGAGGAATAGCGACTCCTGAACCGATCCCAGTGCTAATCTGCGCCTCGCGTTCTTCGAGGGCTGTGACGATGCCTGCGCGGCATGCCTTGGGGATATCCCCGCGCTCAGAAAGGAAGTCCACCAGTTCTAGAATCGCAGGCCAATGCTCGGTAGCCTTCATGTCCAGAAGGATACGGTCGATATCGAGTAGCTTGGCTAACTTCATGAGGATAAGGCGTTCAGTTCCCTGCGGAGCCGACGGAACGGGCTGCGGAAGTAGCTATCCGACGGTGCTATTGCAAGCGAATTTCCTCTCTGAAAATAGAGCCAGATCTAACAAGAATCAAACGGTTGGTTAAATTAGCAGACTTCTTAACCTTGCACGAAGCGTCTTTGGGCGGCATGGAGAGGGCAGACGAAATTTTATGAGCGCAGCGAGAAAGGAAATTATCATAGGGACAAGGGGTAGCGATCTCGCCCTTGTTCAGGCGACGACGACAGAGACCTTGCTTGGTGCTGCCTTTCCCGAAACCACTTTCCTCCGCAATGTGATCAAAACTACTGGGGATAGGCGGACGGATGTCTCGCTGGCTGAGGTCGCAAAATCGGAAGGCACTTTTGATAAAGGAGTTTTTATTAAGGAACTCGAGGAAGCGCTGGCCGATGGATCCATCGACATTGCCGTGCACAGTCTCAAGGATTTGCCCACAGTGGTGGAGAGTGAGTTTGCGATTGTTGCGACCCTCGAGCGCGCTCCGGTGCGGGATGTCCTGCTGACGAAATCCTGCGGTGGGCTGAATGCTCTCGGTGAAGGCGCTAGGGTTGGAACCAGCAGCGTCCGCCGTGCGAAGCAAATGGAGTTCCTCCGGCCTGATCTGAAAATCCTCGATCTTCGTGGAAACGTCCCTACCCGGGTCAGGAAGCTCGCGGAAACCGGTGATTACGATGCCGTCCTTCTTGCCGAGGCAGGATTGGTAAGGCTGGGATTCATTCCTGAAAGCGCTCCCGAAGGAGATGAAGTCGTGAATGGTTTTCCTGACGTCTTTGCTTACCGCTTGCCCGAGGATGAATTCTACCCGGCAGCAGGGCAGGGAGCCATCGGTCTTGAAATCAGGGCTGGAGATGTGCAATCGCTCGCTCTTGCGAAAGGGATCAATCACCCACAGACTTGGACCAAGATCACCGCCGAGCGCGAATTCTTACGTCTGCTCGACGGTGGTTGCCATACGCCAGTGGGCGTTTACTCCTACCTTGATGGCGAGGTGATCAAACTTTTTGCCCGAGTCTTTCCTGATGAAGGCGGGACACCAAAAACCGGCCAAGCCACGGGGACTGACCCGATTGCCGTAGCGCTAGAACTTTTCAATTCACTAAAATGACATCCAAAGGAATCTGTTATCTCGTCGGCGCCGGCCCCGGCGATCTCGGTCTCGTAACCCTCCGCGCCAAAGAGTGCGTGGAGATTGCCGATGTGCTCGTCTATGATGCACTCAGTAGTCCCGAACTCTTGAACTGGACCAAGCCTGGCTGCGAAAAAATCTACGTTGGAAAACGTGCTAGAGATCACTCTGTCCCGCAGGACAAGATTAACGAAATCATTGTCGAACACACCAAGAATGGAAAAGTTGTCACCCGTCTCAAAGGCGGCGACCCAATGATTTTCGCACGTGGCGGAGAAGAAGCAGCAGAGCTTGCAGATGCGGGTGTCAGGTTTGAAATTGTTCCTGGGATCAGCTCGGCCATCGGCGGCCCGGCCTATGCGGGTATCCCGGTCACGCACCGCGACCACAATACCCAGCTTACCATTTTCACCGGCCACGAGGATCCCACCAAAGGCTATTCCTCCATCGATTACGCACAGCTCGCCAAGACTCCCGGCACGAAAGTTTTTCTGATGGGGGTTGCGCGGCTCCGCGAAATCACAAGTTCGTTCATCGATAATGGGGCTGCTGCCGATACGCCTATGGCTCTCGTCCGCTGGGCGACCACTGGCTCACAATGGACGATCGAAGGGACACTGGAAACCATCGCGGACATTGCGGAGAAGGAAGGTTTTTCCTCACCAGCGGTTGCCGTGATTGGAAACGTCGTCAAAGAGCGTTCGAAGATCAATTGGTTCGAGAATCGCCCATTGTTCGGGAAGAAAATTGTCGTCACCCGCACCCGCGAGCAAGCAGGGGATCTCAGCAAGCGCCTCCAGAATCTCGGTGCAGATGTCATCGAACTGCCGACGATTCGGATTGAACTGCCGGAGGATAGGGAAGGTTTCGCAGAGGGAGTCACCCACGCACATGAATACGATTGGCTCGTCTTCACTAGCCCGAACGGTGTTGAGAAATTCTTCGATGCATTTTTCGCCACCTACGATGATGCCCGTAGTTTGGGAAATCCGAAGATCGCGGCCATCGGCCCAGGCACCGCCGCGAAAATCCGCGAATACCGTATCGGGGTGGATCTCCTTCCGGAGAAATTCGTAGCGGAAGGCCTCATCAAAGCGTTCGAGAAAATCAATGTTGAGAACCAGACCATGCTCTGGGTGAAAGCCGCCGAATCACGCGACGTGATCTATGACGGTCTGATGAAACTCGGAGCCATCGTCGATGAGTGTATTGCCTACCGTACGGTTCCGGAAATTGATGATTATACTGGCGCCCAGGCGAAGTTTCTAGAAAACGGAGCCGATATGGTTACCTTCACCTCCAGCTCTACAGCGGAGCATTTCTTCGCCCTCGGACTCGACTGGCCGGAAGAGTGTGTCGCAGCCAGTATCGGACCGGTTACTTCCGCAACACTCAAGGAACTCGACCACAAGCCCGCCGTAGAAGCTGCAAAGCACGACATTCCAGGCTTGGTGCAAGTGATCGAGGATTACTTTAAGAAATAATTCCCCAGAAATTCACGTTTCCCCGCGTCCGTTATTGGGTAAAGGTGTTTCTATGAAATACAAAACCCTCGCCGTTTTCCTCTTGTCTGTCAGCTCCGTTTTCTCTGCGGAGGATATCGGGGTTGAAGCCAAGCCTATCGAAGGTGCCGAAGTCATCTTCGATGGCAGCCGAGAGATGCTCGATAGTAAATGGACGTATTGGGAAGGGCCACGCTTTGCATCCTCACTGCCTATTAAATGGAAGATCGTCGAAGACCCTGTCGATGAGGGAACGGTTCTGATGACCGACGACCCGGTGGCAGCAGGTGGAAAATACGGAACGGCGGATGTAGTGACGAAGAAGAAGTTTACCGACTTCCGGCTCCACATCGAGTTCCTCATTACGAACAAGGGTGGTAACAGCGGAGTGTATCTACAAAATCGCTTTGAGATTCAGGTGCTCGACGGGGACAAGACGAAACATGGTATGGCGGCTGTGATCAATGAGAAGGCTGCACCATACGAGACCTACAATGGACTCAGGAAGTGGAACGCCTATGACATGGTCTTCCGTGCTGCGCGTTTCGAAGATGGCAAGATGGTCAAGAAACCACAGGTCACGATCTACTTTAACGGTGTGAAGATTCACCAGGAAGTCACGATCAACAAAGTCTGGGGCGGCCCCAACTCCGGCATTGATGGGGGGAATGACAACGGCAAAGGCATCACTGACCAAGCCGGCGGCATTAAACTTCAGTGCGAAGGTCACGATGTCCGCTATCGGAATATCTGGATCAAAGAGCTGGAGATTGGGGATGGCGGAACCGATTTTTAATCTGTAACGACAGGATTTCTTCCGTCCCTACAGGACGATTGTGTTGGATGGCTGGCTCCAGGGGGTGCACCCCTGTCTGAAATGAGGTGTCACGTTGGGACACTTCGAGTTTAGGTGAAAAAATTTCGGAGGACTCAGTCACCCAAACAGATGCCTACGGATTTCGCGGCTTGGACGACTTCGCCATCGGACTCGACTAGACGGAGCTTGTTCACCGCTTCCTCGATTGGCACAGAATCGACATGGTAGGCCTCGTAGGAGACCATGCGTCCGAATGCGCCTTCTTCCGCAAGCTTCACTGCTTTTACGCCGAAGCGCATTCCGAGGATACGGTCTAAGGCCGTGGGTGCGCCTCCACGCTGTAGATGGCCGAGTGTACAGGAGCGGGCTTCCTTTCCCGTAAGCTCTTCCAAGCGTGCTGAAATCTGCTCGCCAATTCCACCAAGGCGGACTTCGCCTGAGGTATTCTTATCTATCGTGACAAGCTCCCCATCGGGCATTTTCGCTCCCTCTGCTACGACCACCAGAGATGAGTGATAGCCTTGGGCATCGCGCTGTTTGATGAAATCCGCGACTTTTTCGAAAGAGAACGGAATCTCTGGAAGCAGGATCACATTCGCTCCGCCTGCAATTCCACCCCAGAGCGCGATCCATCCCGCATGGCGACCCATGACTTCGAGAACCATTATACGCTTATGCGATTCTGCAGTGGTGTTCAGTCGATCGAGGCCATCAACGACTGTGGTCACGGCACTGTCGAAACCGAAACTCATCGCTGTGGCTGAGAGGTCGTTGTCGATGGTTTTGGGGACTCCGACGATTGGCCAACCTGCTTTGAAAAGCTGCAGGCCGGTGGTGAGTGAACCATCTCCGCCCACGATAATGAGCGCGCGAATTTCCATCTGGTCGATGGTCTTCTTGGCTCGGTCAATGATTTCCTTGGGCACTTCCGCAACATCGCCTACCCCAATTTTTGCGGCGAAATGCCCTTTGTTGGTGCTGCCGAGAATTGTTCCTCCGAGTTTGAGGATACCAATGGTATCAGAAGGTTTCAGGACTCTGAAATCGCCGGGAGGAAGGAGGCCTTCGAAGCCGTCCCTGAAACCGATGACTTCCCAGCCAAGTTGGTGAGCGGCACCAACCACACCGTGGATGACTGCATTGAGTCCGGGGCAATCGCCGCCGCTGTTGAGGATTCCGATTCTCATAAGTTCAGTTTTGGAATAAATTATCTAGGTGCAGGGGTAGATAGGATTTCGCGTTTCTGATTTTTAATAGGAGCTCCTGCTGCTAACCACGAGTCGTAGTAAGCCCATCCGTCACGGAGAAGCTTCCGAGTGCGTCCGAAGCGGTCAGGACTGTTGAGAACGATTACGATGAGCCGGCGAGGGGTGACTCCTTTTGAACCGTCATGTTTGATACGGACTAAAGGATCGCGATCCATGCAGGTTGCTAGGCATGGGCCGGCAGCATTTGTGGTTCCCGTTTTGATGCCGAGAATTCCTTCCTCGCCGATCAGTTCGTTGGTATTGCGGAGTGTCTGTGTCCGTTTTCCTGAAACTCCATTCACTGTGATCTTGCGGGACGGCTGACGGACAATGAAGCTGATCGCGTTCCGACGCATCGCATGGATGGAGAGCCGTGCCATATCGGCGGCGGTCGAGTAACCAGGCTTGGGGTCGTTTTCAAGGCCGTGTGTGTTCACAAAGCGAGTGTTCTTCGCTAGGATGGCCTTGGACAGCTTGTTCATCTCCGCAACGAAGGCGAAGACCGGGTCTCCTTCTTTTCTCCTGCGTTCTAGAATCCTTGATCCCACGTGGTGGGCGATGCTGAGTGCTGCGATATTGTCTGAGGAAAGAAGAGCGCAGTAGAGTGCATCACGGAGCGTGAGCGTATCTCCTGGAGAAAGGCTGGCCGGGCTTGGTGTGCCGAGTTGGCTGACGATTGCTGGAACCCGTATCATATGGGCGGAAATGTCCGTGCCAGTGGCATTTGCCCAATCGAGCGCAACCATCGCAGTTGCCATTTTCGTCAAGGAGGCGACGGGGCGTTTCTTCGTGGAGTTTGCAGCTGATATGACTTTTCCGGAGTATGCTTCAACAACCATATGAGCCTCCTGAGCGAGCAGGGGGGATACCAGGGAAATAAAAATCAAGAGGAGCTTGTGCATGACTGAAAGACTAGGCGGAGAGCGGTTATATTCAAGTGCGATGCCGACTTTTCCTCAATCATGCAGCTTGCTCCAGCATCCCCTTGGCACGCGGCCAGGCGGCTGCCGCCTCGAACAGGATCCATGCCTCCAATCCGAGGGTTGCTAGGCCGATGCTAGAGAGCAGATAGTTCGGATTTTCTCCGGTAAGCCATGCCGCATCCCCGATGAAAAGTTGGGAAATCATCGCCAGGGCGGGTAGAATCAGCATAAAAGTCGCCGGAATCACAACGAACCAGATTGGGAGACTGCGCCTCCACATCCAGAAAAGAATTACCAAGAAGGCGAGTCCGCCAAGAAGCTGGTTAGTTGCTCCGAAAAGTGGCCAAAGAATCAGTCCGCCTTTCCCCAGATTGTTAAGCTCGTAAGCTGAGCCGGGTGCTGGCATGGCCGCGATGGCACCGGCGATAATAATTGCGAAAATGGTAGCACAGTGCTTGTTTTTCAGCGGTTTGATGCCGGTTGCGGCTCCGAGTTCCTGGGTGACGTAGCGCTGGAGCCGGCAGGCGGAGTCTAGGGTTGTTGCGGCGAAGGATGCGACGAAGACGCCCATCAGTGCCGTAGCGAAGGTCGCGTTCAGTCCTAGGGCTCGGATGAAATTTGCAGAACCCTCAACGAAGGCGCCCACTTTTGAAGCGAGGCCGCCAGATGCCTCCCAGGTGGCGTAGCGGGATTGGTAGGCGGCCTCTCCTGTTAGAATCGTTCCGGTCGCTTTCCCATCAATCAGTTCTGGAACCCCGAGACCGATTCCTGCAACGCAGGCGAGGATCACCAGAACAGCCAGGAAGCCCTCAGTTAGCATCGATCCGTATCCGACGAACTGGGCATCGGTTTCACACTTCAACTGCTTCGAAGAGGTGCCGGAAGAAACGAGACAATGGAAGCCGGAGACGGCACCGCATGCGATGGTAATAAAAAGGAAGGGGAAGATCCACGGCGCACCCGGTGGTGCATTTTCTCCGAGTCGCGCTACAGGAGCAACGATTTCCAACGCCTGCTTCTGCTCACCGGCACCGAAGCCAAACAAACCGGCAATGATCAGACCAACTACAACCAGCCCAAGTGCAGAGAGAAGCTGCAGCGAATTGATGTAGTCGCGTGGTTGAAGCAGTATCCAAACGGGAAGAACCGAGGCTGCATAGGAGTAAAGGAGTAGGACGATGACCCAAGTAATTACAGGCCATGCTGCCAGTGTTGTATTGAATGCATGAAGCGGACCCCAGTCTCCGAAAGCCACACTTAGATACATGATGCTCAAGGCTGCGATCGAGGGCAGCAGGAGACTGATGCCCTTGCGGTGCAGCCATAGCCCAATCACCACGGCGATGGGAATCTGGATCAGGCATGGGAAAATCGAGGACGGAAACATTTTGAAGACCACCGCAATAACTAGCCCGAAGATCGCCAGCACGATAGTCAGTGCGAGGAAGAGGACGGAGAGAAAAAGAATACGTGTGCGCGGGGAGAGCAACCGACCGGAAATGTCACCGACGGTTTGCCCCTTGTTCCGCATCGAGATCACCAGCGACCCGAAATCATGCACCGCTCCGATGAAAATTGATCCGAAAAGAACCCACAGCAGGGCAGGGAGCCAACCCCAGATCACTGCTAGGGCAGGGCCGACAATCGGCCCGGTGCCCGCAATAGAAGTGAAATGGTGGCCGAAAACCACGCTCTTCGCCGTCGGGACGTAGTCATCGCCATCCTCAAGCTCGATGGATGGCGCTTTATTCGATGGATCGAGCTTGAAAATCTTCCGCGATAGCCATTTTCCATAGGTGTTGTAAGCGATGATGTAAGCGACAAGCGAGCCGAGCGCGATCAATAGGGTTTGCATCTCAAGTGATCAAAACGTGAAAGGAAGCGGGGGCAAAGCTTGATTTTTCCGGAGGTCGAAGAAAAATTCATTTTATCCCATGTTTTTGCTTGTCAGAACCCCGCTAAAAAAACAAATATCCCGCCCCGCGAAAGCGCCTATGGGTAGGTGGTCGAGTGGTTAAAGGCGGCAGACTGTAAATCTGCTCACGTAAGTGTACGCTGGTTCGAATCCAGCCCTGCCCACCATCCTTATTCTTAAGGACTTAGGGAGCCGAAAGGCTCCCTTTTTTGTTGTCCTGAATTTGGCTTGTCATCCTTTTGTCATCCTTTTTCAAAGTCCTACCAACCCCCTATCCTGATCTCTGCTCAGGCTCTCTCTGCTCATTGCGGGGCTGGTCAACGCCTACGAACGCAGCTCCTCCGCCCGTGCCGCCTGCCTTTTACATTACGGATACTCTTGCTCTGTCTGTGGTCTCGACTTCGAGAAGACCTACGGCCCGATTCGGCAAGGAATTCATCCATGTCCACCACCTGAAGGAGATCGCCACAATTGCACAAAAATATCAGGTCGATCCCGTTAACGATCTTCGTCCCGTCTGCCCGAACTGCCACGCCATGCTGCATCAGCACAAATCCGCTTTTTTCATCGTGGTGTTGAAGCTGGCCATTGGCTCGTCTTCAGCAGTTTCGTGATCCAGAAAGGGCTTCTTATCGAATAAAACCTTGCGAAAACATCCATAATGGATATTTTCGCGCTATTATTCAATGGAATTGAGTCAACAAAATCTGACAGAAGCCCTGCAGCTTCTGGGAAATTTGCTCGCCGCCCGGAGAGGTGAGGAGTTCTGGTTGGTCGTATGCGGCGGTTCGGCGCTGCTGGCCCAGCAGATCGTTTCCCGCTCCACTCATGACGTCGATGTCCTTGCTCTGCGGGACTGGAACGGTGGTGTGGACGGCGCGTATCCGATGCCGGAAAATCTGATGAAGGCCGCTTCCCAGGTGGCGGACGAACTCAAGCTGGACGGGAACTGGCTCAACAGCGCTTCCTCATTTCACTTTCCCGATCTGCACCTGTTGCCCGCATCCTTCTGGCAGGAGCTGGAAACCCGGGAATATGGGGACTATCTAAAAATCAGCTTCGTGACCCGCTCCGGCCAGATCCAACTCAAAACCTACGCCGCCCTGAACCGGGCGGAGCCCCGCGACCTGAACGACCTGCGCGCTCTCGCTCCCACCAGCGCCGAGACCGAAACAGCCGTCCGCTGGGTTCTCGACAAGATGCCGGTGCTTTCCCAGCGCGCCAAACTTCCCGAAATCCTTACCCATCTAGGACATGCCCATCTCATTCCAACATTCCAGGGATAAGCTCCTCAAGCAGTTCCTCGATTTCCTGTGGCAACAGTGGTCCACTCTGGGAGTCGCCGGACAGTCTGATCGTGAGGATCCTCGCATCATCGATCCCGAGGCGCTGCTGCTCGCCACCACGCGCTTCGGACGCTATGACCCGCGCCTGCTTGACGAGGTGATTGATTGGCTGAGCTCGAACGGGAAACGCATCAACCTCCAGCGCCTGCGCCGCCTTCACGACGAGTGGCCGGTGGCCGACCTGCGCGTACTTGCCGCGATCAGCAGGGGACTTGCCGCTCAGTCGGTGATGAGGAAATGGGCCACGCTGTCCGAGCCATTACCTAGCGAGGCCGAGCCGGAGCCGCTCTTCATCAACTTCGACGGCAGCCCGCTTCCTGTTCTTCATACCCCTGACCAAAAATTCCTCCGCCATGGGCTATTGCGTGATCCCGTGGAGCGCCGCCGCATGAGCCGGCCACCGGATCCGGTGCGGACTGCGAACCTGTTGTGCTGCATGCGTGCGCTCTTCGGGGTGAACTCGCGTGCCGAAATCATGGCTTGGCTGCTTAGCCACGAGTCCGGCCATCCCGCAGCCATCGCCCGCGATACCGGCTACAACCCCAAGTCCGTCCAACACACGCTCAACGAGATGGAGGACTCCGGCCACATCCGTTCCCGCAGGGACGGGCGTGAGAAGATCTTCTGGCTCAATCCTGGCGCATCGGACTTTCTGATCAGCCACTCCCAAGTATCCGCTCCCCCGCGCTGGGTCGATTGGATGCCCGTCTTTTCCGCCATCACCACCTTCATCACCGCCATCGGGGAGCCCGGCCTCGACGACTTCCCTGAGCAAGTCCAGTCCATCCGCCTCCGCCAGGCGCTGGATGAAGCGATGCCCGCCCTCTCACGCGCCGGCCTCACCGAAAGCCTGACAGCCTCCCGGAACCTGACGGGCAAACAGCTCATCTCCGCCATCCACGCCGACCTGGAAAAACTAGAACGAACACGATAGTGGTCTTGGTCACTGATCAGCCTCAAACTCTTGGCAAGGAGTGGCTGCATTCTGCTGCCAACCGGAGCGCAGCGGAACCGGAACGAAGTGGAGATAGCCGGAGGCAAATAGAGGGCCACGAAAATCAAACCTGCCCTCAAATAAGCACGGAGGAAATAGCTAAGGAAGAGGCTAAGGTTGCTGGGCAGCAAAATGCAGCCCCTCCTTGGCATTACCCAAAAACGGCCATGCGCCTTTTTGGCTTCACAGCAAAGCGGGAATTGTTAGGAATGGCATACAACAAATGGCAGCCAGCACAATCAGATCCAAAAAGACCGCCGCCAAACCCACCAAATCCTTCGAGGAATCCCTCTGGGAGACCGCCACCAAGCTACGTGGCTCCGTCGAGTCGTCCGAATACAAGCACGTCGTGCTTTCGCTGATCTTCCTCAAGTTCGTTTCGGACAAGTTCGAGGAGCGCCGGGCTGAGCTGATTGCCGACGGGAAGGAGAAATACACCGACATGGTGGAGTTCTACACCATGCAGAATGTCTTCTACCTGCCGGAGACCTCCCGCTGGTCCTACATCCAGCAGCATGCCAAGCAGGGCGACATCGCGATCAAGATCGACTCCGCCCTCACCGCGGTGGAGAAGAGCAATGCCTCGCTTAAAGGTGCCTTGCCGGACAACTACTTCTCCCGCCTCGGGCTGGATGGCAGCAAGCTCTCCGCCCTCATCGATGCCATCAACAACATCGACACCGTCGGCGACAAG
>CAJJBR010000020.1 GCA_905182475.1 Akkermansiaceae bacterium
TCAGCATCTCCGAATTTCAGCATCTCCGAATTTCAGTATTTACCCAAAAAACCATATGACAGTCCACACTGATGAAGAAGCCGTCGAAGAAATCGTCGGCGGAGAATACAACCGCGAGCCGGTTCCGGCAAAAGCACAGAAAGGCCCCAAAGCCTTCTGGGGAATGTATGCAGGCGAGCACGCCGCAGGAACCGAGTTTATGATCGGACCATTGTTCTTGGCAGCTGGTGCCAGCCTCAAGGATCTAACCATCGGCCTTTTGATAGGCAACATCCTGGCAGTGCTCACATGGCGCTATCTTGTAGTTCCTATCGCCATGAACCGTCGCCTCACCCCGTACTACCAGTTGGAGAAAATCGCCGGTGGCAACATGGTGAAAATCTATAACATCACCAACGGCATCCTATTCTGTTTCCTCGCCGGAGCGATGATTACCGTCTCGGCATCAGCCGTTGGTGTTCCGTTTGATATCCGTTTTGAAGTCCCTGAGGCCACCTTCGGCCTCAGCGGAGCAGGATTTACCACAATCGTCGCAATTGTCGGCATCGTCATCGCGGCCGTCGCCGCCGCCGGATACAATACCGTCGCCCGTTTTGCCAACATCGCCGCACCGTGGATGATCCTCGTCTTCGTCGCCTGCGGAGTCGTTTCCCTCGCACAAATGGACGCACATTCCTTCAGCGCCCTCAACACCATCTGGAACGACGGAGTCTCCTTCGTCCAAACCAAGAACGGTGCCCAGGAATTCGGTATTGGAAAAATCATCATCTTCTCCTGGTTGTGCAATGCGGCCATGCACCTAGGTATGGCAGATCTCTCCATCTTCCGCTTCTCGAAAAGCAAATCCGCCGGATGGGCACCAGCCGTCGGTATGTTCCTCGGTCACTACATGGCATGGATCTGCGCTGCACTACTCCTTGCGGCACTCATTGCTACCAATCCTGAAGCTTCACTAGATGCCAATGGAAAAGTCCAAGCAGACCCCGGCTTCCTCGCATGGAACGCTCTAGGCTGGACAGGTATTATCGTCGTCGTCATCGCCGGCTGGACTACTGCAAATCCTACCATTTACCGCGCCGGACTCGCCTTTCAGAGCCTCTTTAAAAGTGCTCCCAAGGCGACTGGCGTGATTATCGCCGGCGTCTTGGCTACCGTCGCAGGCGCGTTCCCCAACCTTTCCGCGCAGTTGCTCGGATTCGTCGGAACCTACGGAATGATCCTCGGACCAATGGGTGCGATCATCTTCGTGAACCACTACTTCGCGAAACGCCTTGGCTTCTATGAAGACGCTGCAGATGCAACGAATTCAAAATTCAACATGGCGGTGCTTCTCGCATGGCTCATCCCAGCAGTTCCCGGCCTTTACCTCATCCTCGCGAAAGGCGTATTTGCAGCCTACCTCGTGGTCCCCGCATGGATCGCATCCGCCATCCTTTACATCATCCTTGGCAAGGTGATGTTCTCCAACAAATCCAACGCTTAAACCTAATGAAAACCATCATCTCTATCGCAAAGCCACTCAGCTGGTCTTCGCTCGCCCTCATCATCGTCCCCCCAATCCTGTTTTTCACAGGGGCGATTTCGCAGGCAACCATGATGCAGCTTCTCCTCGCGGGAACGTTCCTCTGGTTCATCACCGCATCCCTGTGGATGAAATCCGAGTAATCTACCGGATTCCAGCCCTTCCCAAATAGCCTTCTCGTTTTCCTCATGATTGCCTTTAGCACATCCGCGTACACACGCGTCAAGCCCCAGTTGTTCATCTTCTTCAGGCTTGCGCATCGCCACTGGCACAAGCCCTCCCTCCATCCTTGGAAGGAGTAGCAGAGCAATCAAAGTCCGACACGAAAAACAACCCGACGGCACCATCAAATCTAAAATCGAACTGCCGAACGGCATCGAGCAGGTAAAATAATGTAGCGGCGATCTTCGGTCGCCATTCATTTCCCCAACCACCTAGAATCCAACGTTTCCAACCATGCGTTCCATACTCCTCATCCTAGCCTCCTCGCTCCCGCTCCTAGCAGCGGTCACACCCGAAAAATACACCTTTACCGGCGAATACACCGGCCAATAGACTTCATACTACCGCCCACAGCACAAAAATGAATTTTTCTTCCCACGTCGAAAACCCGGATGTCGTCCTCATCGGCAGCGGTGTCATGTCCGCAAATCTCGGAGCACTCCTCAAACGCCTCGATCCCAAGCTAAAGATCCAAGTCTATGAAGCCACTGCAGATGTCGCAGAGGAAAGCTCCAACGGCTGGAACAACGCAGGAACCGGACACGCAGGAATCTGCGAACTCAGCTACACTCCGAAACGCGAGGCCGATGGCTCCGTCGATCCGTCGAACGTAATTAAAATCTTCGAACAGTTCGAATACTCCCGACAGTTCTGGGGCTATGCGGTCGCCGAGGGCATGGTGGACAAACCAACGGAGTTCATCAACCCAGTGCCACACCTCAGCTTCGTCCACGGCGAGGAACAAGTGGAATTTCTTAAAGAGAGACACAAATCAATGTCAGCCCACCATTTCTTCTCGGAGATGGAATACAGCACCGATCAAAAGACCATCTCCGGCTGGGCTCCCCTGCTTACCGAAGAGCGTGGCAGCGTCCCCATCGCCGCTACGAAAATGGATTCCGGCACCGACGTGAATTTCGGAAACATCTCGCGAAAGCTTCTCGCATGGCTGGAGAGCCAACCGGATTGCGGCATCGCAACCTCCCATCGTATCACCGACCTCACGAAGGCCGCGAGCGGCTGGGACATCAAAATCAAAAATAGCAAAACGGGAGAAACAAGCACCAACACTGCCAAATTCGTTTTCGTCGGTGCAGGCGGTGGAAGCCTCCCTCTCCTCCAGAAAAGCGGTATCCAAGAAGCGAAAGGCCTCGGCGGCTTTCCCATCGGCGGCCAATGGCTCATCTGTGAGAACCCTGAAATCGTCGAACGCCACGAAGCAAAAGTCTATGGCCAGGCCCTCGACGCTGCTCCCACCATGGCCGTCCCACACTTGGACACGCGGATACTCGATGGGAAAAAGACCCTCCTCTTCGGCCCCTTCGCAGCATGGACCACCAAGTTCCTTCACAAGAAAGGCAGCGTCCTCGACCTCCCGCTTTCCGTGAAGCCAAACAACCTTGCGACCCTCATCAAGATCGGCATCCAAAACCTCGATCTCGTAAAATACCTCGTCCAACAGGGCACACAAAGCATGGCGGATCGCATGAAAGTCCTCCACGTCTTCTACCCAGCCGCAGAGGCCAAGAATTGGAAACTCATCGACGCCGGCATCCGCGTCCAGGCGATCAAGAAAACTGATGGAGAGGCAGGGATCGTCCACTACGGCACCGAGGTCATCACCAACCCAGACCGCTCCATCTCCGCGCTACTCGGAGCATCCCCAGGCGCTTCCGTTTCGGTTCACATCGTCCTTGAGGTGATCAAAAAATGCTTCCCCGAACTCCTCGATTCAGAAGAAGGCAAAGCCCGGATGAAAGAGATGATTCCAGCCCACGACGTCGATATCAAACTCCCCGAAAACGCTGCTTTCCACAAGGAAGCAGCAGCAGTCGCAACGCAACGCCTCGGCCTTTGATAGAAAAAAGCAAGCCATCCTCAAAGGACTAGTGTTTTGAAAACCTTAATCTGACGGTTTGATCCGGTATTCACGATCCTTTCAAATGGGAAAGAGAGGTTGAATGAGGAATGCAGAAATGGACAGGAGATTCTTTTCCTGCCTTCCTGCCTTCCTGCCTTCCTTATTTAAAAAACCCGGAATTTTTTTCATTTTCGTCATTCCCGTTTTTAGAACACTAGAGTCTTTCATATCCCAAAATATGTCTCGCGGTTCATAGGAGAAATCTGATTCAGTTGTCTCTACCGACTCACGTCCATGCGATACGCAGTTTTTTCCGATATCCACGCAAATCTCCAGGCTTGGGATGCGGTGATCAAGGATATCCGTGAACTCGAAGCGGACGTCCTGGTATGCCTCGGTGATGTCATCGGCTACGGACCGAAGCCCGAGCAAGTTCTCACCGCCATCCGGGCAGTGACCCAGAATTTCGTAATTGGGAACCACGACGCTGCGGCGGTAGGCGTTTATATCAATTCCGATCTTTTCAATCCGCAGGCGAAAGAGGCGATCGAGTGGACCAGCGACCAACTGAGCGATGAATCCAAGAGTTTCCTAGCCAACACTCCGCTGACCCTCGAGACCGAAGAAATCCTCTTCGTCCATGCCGAGATTTCCGAACCAAGCCGGTTCGGATACATCGCTGACATCCAATCGGCAGCGGAAAATCTGGCTTCGAACGATCATTTCCTAACCTTCATCGGCCATACCCACCATCCGATAATCTTTGACCTTGATCCAAACGGGGAGACCCAAGCGCTACCCGACGAGGACGGCCAACTCCAGGAAGGACACCGCTACGTCGTCAACGTGGGATCCGTAGGGGAACCCCGGAATCCTGATGATGCCCGTGCACGCTACGTCATCTATGATACCGAAACCCGGGAGCTCTACTTCCGAAGAATCGCGTTCGACCACGGCGCTTACCGAAACGACCTCGCAACAAGTGGCCTCGGAGTTGTCCCGTTCTTCCTGAGAGTCCTCGATCACAGCGCCCTGCTAGATCAGGAGATGCTTCGGGAGGTAGAGCAGGAAATGCAAACGCCGGCAGTTTGGGATCCAAACACCCGATCGATAGATACCAATACAAAACAACTACTCGACACCGGTGAGTCGCAGTCAGCAAACACGGAGAAACCAAAACCTAAGCCCCTCCCTGCCCAAACCAAACGCAAACTCAGCAAAGTCACGGCTCTCGTCATCTTACTCCTGCTTTTGATCATCGTCGGGGGGGTTGGAATCTTTCAAAAGTACATGCGCTACAAGGCGCAGAGCCAACTAGCAGACTCCCCTGCCATTGTTCCTGTCGAAACATCCCCAGAACTGGCTCCCCCTCCAGAACCATCCGTCGCGACCAAAGATAAACCTTCTCCCGAACCTGCCCCCAAAAAACAAGATCCCAAACCAAAGCCCACTTCTTCTGTAAAACCCACTCCACCAGCAACCCCAGCAACCCCAGCAACCCCAGCAACCCCAGCTACCCCAGCTACCCCAGCTACCCCAGCTACCCCAGCTACCCCAGCTACCCCAGCTACCCCAGCTACCCCAGCTACCCCAGCTACCCCAGCTACCCCAGCT
>CAJJBR010000021.1 GCA_905182475.1 Akkermansiaceae bacterium
TGGACGAAATGCTGGACGAGCTTGCGGGGGACTCGGAAGTTACTCGTTTCGATTTTAGAAAATCTGCGAAATGGTTGGCCGCAGGTGGGATCGCAGCTGCCCTTGGATTGGGTGCTTATGTTTCGGTTCCCGATCAAATTAATCCATTGAAGGCTATAGAGTTCGTTTCCAATCAAAATGACCTGGAGCCTGAACTTATCTTTCTTTCCGAGTCCGACCGAGTTGAAGGTGTCAGCGACGAAGGCTTGTATATTGATTCCGGTGGCTCGGCCGTTCGGAAAGTCCGGATCCGGGTTGTCGGGGAAAGCCAGATCCGGGACGAGGAAACCGGGATTGTAGTGATGCTCACGGAACCACGCGAGGAAATGTATATGGTGCCTGTAAGCACGTTCTAACATGCGCGCAACTTTTCAAATTTTTTTAGGTCTAGTTCTGGGCGGACTTTCGTTCGCACAAGAGGTCATACCTGTCGTTGCTGCTAAGCAACCGATCGGGGATGCTTGGTTAGGACTCGGTGTTTCAAAGCCGGATGAAACCACAACCACTCAACTTCCGGCATTGCCTCCAGGAATCGGTTTCGTAGTCACAACTCTCGAGGAAGAAGGCCCGGCGAAACGGGCGGGGGTCAAGCAACACGATCTCCTCTGGAAAATGAACGAGCAGATGCTCGTCAACGAAGGTCAGCTCGCAACCTTACTCCGTCTCGCTGACCCTGGCGACGAGGTAACTGTGTCCGTTTTCCGAAAGGGCAAAGCTATCGATTTGAAAGTGACACTTGGCGAAACCAAGGGCTACAACAGTAAGGCGATCCGGCAGGTGTTGATTGATTCGGTAATGCGACGGGCTGACGGAGCCATAAGAATCGTGAATGTGGAGAGGAAAACTGCTGCTATTTCTAACGAAAAAGGCAGTGCGGAAGTCTCACGCTTAGAGAAAGGTGATTCCGTGCGTATCCTCGATCCAAATGGCGAAGTAATTTTCGAAGGAGTGGTGAGCGGGCGCCCCGAGCTTTCCGCCGTGCCTCAAGGATGGCGCAGGCAGGTTTGCGCAATGCGGCGCGGCCTTGATCACGCCCTCAGCGCAAAAGCGGCGCCAAAGCGTCAGCCGCGCCCACGTATTGTTCCACCTCCAGTAGAGATTGAAAAATAAGGCGAGTAACCCTGTTTAAATTTTACAGCCCGCGAGCTTCAAGGCACGGGTGAAATGTTTTTTCAGCACCGGGGTGATGGATAGGCGAGAGCCTTTCTGGCAGACGGTCATTTCGGAGAGAATCTCATCGTCCTTGAGTGTCTGGAGGGGGATGAGTTCGTCGAAGGTGGCGATGTGTTCGAAATCGACGAGATACCAGCGGGGTTTTTCCTCGGTGGCCTTGGGATCGAAATACTCGCCGTTTTTCTCGAGCTGGGTGGGATCCGGGTAGGAGGCGGAGGCGACCTTTGCGACGCCCGAGATACCAGGAGGCTTCGCGTTCGAGTGGTAGAAGAGGGCCAGATCGCCCACTTTCATATCCCGCCACATGAAGTTCCGCGCTTGATAATTACGGACGCCCGACCACGGCTCTTGATCTACCTTTTCAAGATCTTGGATCGAGAAGACGTCGGGTTCGGATTTGATTAACCAAGGAATTTTGCGCGAAACTTTAAATTTTAAACTCTAAACCTCAAACAAGACTTGGCTTGAGGGCGGGGAGGGGGAGGTGCTCGGGGCCGAGTTCCAATCCGGAGGAGGCGCGGAGGTCGGACTCGATGGCTTGGAGGACATCGAGTTCCGGTCGGAAATCGGCGGCGTGGTAGGAGGAGCGGACGAGTGGGCCGGAGGCGCAGTGGCGGAAGCCTTTCGCAATCGCGACCTGCTTGTATTCCGCGAATTTATCCGGGTGGATGTATTCCACCACAGGAAGGTGTTTCGGAGTAGGGCGGAGGTATTGGCCTAGGGTTAGGACGGTGACGTCGTGGGCGAGCAGGTCGTCCATTGCTTGGAAAATCTCATCCTCGCGCTCTCCAAGACCAAGCATGAGGCCGGATTTGGTGGCGACGTGACCGTTGACCATTTCCTTGGCCTTTTTCAGGACAGTGAGGGAGCGCTGGTATTTCGCACGGGAGCGGACGAGTGGGGTCAGCCTCTCTACGGTTTCCAAGTTGTGGTTGAAAATGTGGGGGCGGGCGTCCATCACGAGTTGTAGTGCCCAGTCTCTATCGTTAAAATCGGGGACGAGGACTTCGATGATGATTTCGGGATTTACCTTGCGGACTGTACGGATGGTTTCACGGAAATGCTCGGCTCCGCCGTCTTTCAAGTCGTCGCGGGCTACGGCGGTGATGACGATGTGCTTGAGATTCATCCGGCTGGTCGCCTCTGCAATCCGTGCTGGTTCGTCTGATTCAAGGGCATCTGGCTTAGCTGTTTTCACTGCGCAGAAACCGCAGGCGCGGGTGCACTTGTCACCGGCGATCATGAAGGTGGCGGTGCCTTGACCCCAGCATTCCCAACGGTTCGGGCACTGTGCTTCTTCGCAGACGGTGACGAGTTTGAGATCCTGAATCAGCGATTTTGTGGACCAGAAGGCGGGGTTGTTGGGTAAACGGACTTTGATCCAATCGGGCTTCTTTTCCCGGTGAAGAGTCGGATCCATTTTCATCTTGGGGCCACAGGCTGACATGCGGGAAACATAAATTTTAAACTTTAAACTTCAAGGAAGACTTGGAATTTCGAGAATACAGGTGTGAACGAAGCTGCATTGGGGATTTTTGATTCAGGGGTTGGTGGTCTAACGGTGGTTAGAGCCGTCCAGGACCTGATGCCGGGGGAGGATGTGATTTACCTAGGGGACACGGCGCGGCTGCCATATGGTTCGAAAAGCCCGGAGACGATCCGCAGGTTTGCAGATGAGGACGTGGCCTTCCTTGTCGGGAAAGGTGTGAAGGCGATCGTTGTGGCCTGTAACACCGCCACCGCGCATGCCTTGCCAGCTCTCAAGGAACGCTACTGTCTGCCGATTATCGGAGTGATCGAGCCGGGCGTGGAGGCCGCTTTGACGGATCGGGACGCGGAAAGAATCGGTATTATTGCCACGCGTGGAACTATTGGATCACACGCCTACCAGCATGCCTTGGCCACGAAACGCACTGGGCTGATGATCCACGGGGCCGCTACTCCCTTGCTGGTGCCTCTCATTGAGGAAAACTGGATTTCCGAGCAGGTGACCAAGGATGTGCTGAAGAAGTATCTCGATCCGCTGGTGGAAAAGGGGATTGATACCTTGATGCTCGCCTGCACCCACTACCCGCTGCTGGTGCCTGTACTCAAGGAACTCCTGCCGTCCGATGTTAGGCTGGTGGATTCTGCAACTACTTGTGCGGAAGACTTGCGGCGGATGTTGTCTGAAAAAAATCTGTTAAGCGAAAAAACCGAGGGCGGGTCGTTGCAAATCCATCTGACCGACCTTTCCGAGCAATTCGAGGAACTCGCAAAACGTTTCCTGAACCGGTCTCCTGGTCGCGTGAGGCGCGCAGTATTCGACGAGGTGCGTCCCGGAATCTAATTTTCGCGGCAAGTGGCACGGAGTGATTGCGGAAGCCTCTGGTTTCCCTATCCTTATTTTATCCAAGTATGAGCGGGGAGAAAATACAGATGTTTGTTACGTTCGCCGTATTGGCGGGTGTTTTTGCGATCTTCATTAAGGAGTGGCTGCCCAATGACCTGGTGGCGCTGGGCGCGCTTTCGGTTCTTCTGCTGGTCGGGATTCTGAACGAACAGGATCTGGGAACAATTTTCAGTAACTCCGCCCCCATGACCATAGGCGCGATGTTTATTCTCGGCGAGGCACTGACCCGCACTGGGGTAATCGATTGGATCGCACAACGTTTTGAAAAATGGGCGGGCGGTTCGCTTTCCCGTGCGATCATCATCCTCGCCCTCATCGTGATACCGCTATCGGCTTTCATGAACAACACCCCAGTGGTGATCGTGTTCCTTCCCGTTCTGATGGCCTTCGCGCGGAGTACGGGGCTGAAAGCTAGCAAACTCCTCATCCCGCTTTCCTTCCTAAGTATCCTCGGCGGCACCATCACACTCATCGGGACCTCGACCAATCTCCTCGTCTCTGGACTCTCGAAACAACAGGGGCAACCTGCCTTCGGGATCTTTGAAATCAGTGGCCTGGGAATCGTTTATGCGATCATCGGTTCGCTTTATATCTATTTCATTGGGCAGCGTCTCCTGCCGGAAAGGGACACCGTAAGTAGCCTTCTCGATGCCGAGGATACCCGGAAATTCTCCAGTGCCGTGGAAATCCCTGAGGACTCGCCGCTGATCGGGAAGCGGCTGATCGAGCACCCGCTTTTCTCCAGCCGGAAACGAACCATCGTTTACGAAGTGATCCGCTACGGCAGGCGGGTAGAGGATACTCCTTTGGATGCGATTATCCTGCAACCAAGAGACGTTTTATGGTTCCGCGGCACCTCGAAGAAGCTCGCTGAAATCCAAGGGCACGACGGGGTGGAGATGATCCACAGGAGGAAAGGTAGCGGAGAAGAGGAAGCCGTTGAGACCGAGGAAGTGAAAACTGTCGAGGCGATTATCGGCCAACAAAGCCCTTTAATTGGAAAGAGTGTCAAGGAGTCCAATATCCGTCGCCGCTACGGGATCGTTGTCGCCGCCGTCCATCGCCAGGGAGTGAACCTTTCCGAGGGATACCGCGATATCCGCCTAGCATTTGGCGATACGTTGCTACTGGAAGGCCCTGTCCACAACATTGTCCGGCTCAACAAGGAGGGAAGTTTCCTGAGCCTCAACGAGACGGTGATCCGTTCCCGGATGAAGTCAAAAATGACGCTGGCCATCGGGATACTGGCGGCAGTGGTCATCGCCGCCGCCACGGGTATTTTGTCCATCACTAGCGCCGCAATCATCGGAGCGGTGGCCGCTGTGATGACCGGTTGTCTCGATATCCGTGATGCCTACAATGCGGTCGAGTGGAATGTGCTTTTCCTGATCTACGGGATGCTTGGAATCGGCCTGGCGATGGAAAAAACCGGTGGTGCGGAATGGATCGCTAGTGGGGTGGTAGGTTCCATGTCCCAACTCGGGCCACTACCCATTCTTGCCGGCATCTATCTTCTCACCTTCATCCTTACCGAGTTGGTGACGAACAACGCAGTCGCGATCCTGATGACTCCGATAGCCATCTCCGTAGCGATGTCGCTAGATGTTGATCCGCGCCCTTTCCTTGTGGCGATCATGTTTGCCGCGAGTGCCAGTTTTATCACCCCTATTGGTTATCAGACGAACACCTACGTCTATGGTGCCGGCGGATACAAGTTCGGCGATTTTATCAAGGTAGGGCTTCCGCTCAGCCTCATCCTTTGGGTAACAGCTATGTTACTAATTCCGAGATTGTGGCCGTTTTAGGAAATTACTTCAGTGCCTTTAGGTATGCAACGAGGTGCTCGATGTCTTGCTCCGGGATCACCCCGGCGAAGGAAGGCATGGACGGCTCGTAGCCCTCGGTGATGACTGCGGAGGGTTCGAGGATGGAGGTTTTCAGATACGCGTCCAGATCGGCTGGGTGGCGGGTCGCGATTCCGTTGAGCGGTGGGCCGGTGAGCTTCGTGCCGTCTAGCGCATGGCAGCCGGTGCATCCGTAGTTGGTGAAAAGGGCTTTCCCGCGTGGTGCCTCGCCGGGAGTGAGGGCTACTACGGATTTCTTTTCACGTTCCGCGACTGCCGCGAGAGCGGACTTGCTTGGCTGCGGAAGCGAATCCGGTCGGGCGTAAATCTCGATCGCATACGGTTCCTCGGCAACTGTGGTATCGCGGATGTGGAGGCGTAGTTGGAGGATGTCGGATTTGAAAATCTCCAGGGCTTCGATGGCAACCTTTGTGCGATCCGGGGAAAGAGTGAGCTTACCCGTTTTTACGGAATGCTCGCCCGGGTTCCCGTCCCAGCGGAAGTGACCAGAGCCATACTGCCCGGTGCGTTTGATGTTCCAAAGATCCAGCTCAGGTCTAGGCGCGATCAGGCTGAGGGCGGCGGGAAGGGGAGTTTCGAAAGTGACCGTTACCAGCTTGCTCTCCACTGAAACCGAAACCGGCACGACCATAGCCGACCTCTCGGAAATCTCCGCCAGCCCGGCCTCCTTCGGAGTCTGCGGTTTGTATCCGGAGATGCCGATCCCAGCGGCATAGAGCTTGCCGTTCTTAGGATGCGTCGCCGCCCCGAGGATGGGGAAGTCGAAATCAAACGGCAGCTTCCACGCGAAGGGCAGTCCCGTTTCCGGAGTTTTCACGGGGAAGATCCTTCCGCTCCAAGAAAGATGGACAAAGCAGTCACCCAGCGAGGGGAAGCCCTTTTGCGAAAGCGTCGCGAAGGAAGATCCCGAGCGGTTGATCTGGTAGGGGAACCACAAGAGGGGAAGCTTCGGTTTCTTCTTCTTCCGGAAATCCGAGGGCTCGAAGCCGAGGTAGGCTTTGTCTTCTCCGAGAAGATGGATGGGCGTGCTCGGTATAAAATGTCCTTGCTGGTCGGATGCGAACAAGGCTCCGTCAGATCGTCTTCCGATAAAGGGAACACGCAGTCCATCCGCCAGAGTTTCGATGATCAAACCGTTCGGACTGATCCTTAACGCCGACCCTCGGCCGGGGACGGTCTCGCTGAAGATTGTCTTTTTTTTATCCGTCAGTCCCGCCCTCGCGATAATGAAAGAGCCGTCCTTTTCTATCTCCAGCGAGGTCGCGTAGTCGCGGGTGTGGATGGTTTGCGAAAACGCATCTGAAGCGCAGGCGTAGAGATCGAAAAAGCCGTCGCCATCCACGTCTTCGAGCCGGGTGATCTGATCGCGACCAAGAACGAACACCTGATCATCCTTATCGATAGCAATCGACATCGGTTCAAAGATCCCAAACGCCGCTCGACTCCAAGTCGCCGTTTCACATTCGATGCCTTTCACTCTCCAGACATCGCCGTCGAGAGTCGTGATAAGGGCGTCGCCATTTGAAAGGAACGCGATATCGGTCGGACGCACCGCACGTTTCCACGGGTTTTCCAAAGGCATTTTCAGCGGACGCTCTGCGATGGGTGAACCATTCTCTTCCCCCGCAGGGCTACTCACCTTCACGGTTCCAGGAAAAGGCGGCGGGCCGGTCTCGTTTTCCGGGAATCCTCCGAACTTCGTTACTGCGGGATCCACCTCCGATGATCGGATCATGCGGAAAAGGACTTCCTCAGCGCCTCCTGCTACCACCAGCGAGGTTCCGGTCGTCGCACTGGAACGCACTTCAAACCGTCCCTGTCCCGTGACCGAAAAGTATTTCATTCCGCCACTCTCCAGCTCCACATTCTTCCTCGCCCCGGTCCCGGAAACTTTCCCGCCTGCTCCATCCATCCTAATCGCGACCATCTTCTGCCCCGCGTTCACCGCGATGATGCGTTCGATCAGATCCCCGCCGATCACCCGGCTCGTCTCCCGCACATAGCGCGTCCCGATCCGGTAAGTCACCACTACGCCGCCCTTAGATCGTAGTAGCCCGAGGTAACGCCCAGCGCCCACGGGCATCGGCCCCACCATTCCTTTTCCCTCGGTGAGTGCTAGCTCGCGGATGTCTTTGTCAGGCAATGCACCGAGTCCCACACCGGGCAGCTCTGCTGTCTGGGAAATGATTTCTCCGCGTAGCGTCGGCGGCTTGTCTGCCTTCGCTTTTTTGTCCGGATACGAAATGCCTGCCATGGAGTCCATGCTTAGCGGAGCTTTCCCCGCAGGAGCTTTCCATAGCGCGGCATACCGCAGCAGATCCGGATCGAAGCACGTCCAATAACCACGGCCTAGTGGAATCAATACCCCGCGCCTCACCCGGTTCAGCGGCTTTTCCGAAACTACCAATGCACTGCGCAGGAACGGCTGGTCTTCTTCCAAGAATTCCCCTTTTGGAATGCCTTGGGCAGAGGCGGCTTGGAAGGCAAGTGCGGTGGCGGATAGTAGAAGGATTTTCATTGGAAAGGCTCTAAGGGAAAATAACCGCAACTTGCGGAATGAAAAGGCTAAGCCTTTGCACGTATGGAGCGCCGTCCTTCCAGGCGGCTGGTTTTGGATTTTGACCCCGCTGGTCAATTATATCGACACCCGCTTGATTCCCAGACGGGTGTATTTGAAGTTTAGCCGCAGGGCGGTTCTTAGTCCCGTGACATTCAGGCAGCCCAGCATCTGGGCAACGTGTTGTCATTGAAAGCGGTAACCACCTTGGGATCGACAATAAGCCGACTATCCATGATCAGGTCGGGGATTCGTGTGCCAATGAGCTCCCCTTCGTAGAAACCTCATGCTGCTTTTGTTGCTCGCAATCAACACCTTGTTCGCGCAGCTCGATCACTAATGCTCTGTCATAAAGCATCTCGTCCAGCCCAGGACGCAGGGTATTCAGCACTTTCATCGCCGCTCCGATTCCAATCTCTGTCAGATCGGCATTTGGAGCCGGACTTTTTGTATTTGGATCTGTGCTCATCTGCGTGATCGGTGGTTAAAAATCTTGGGCATTGGGGGTTTTAACCACAGATGACACAGAATTCACAGATGGAAGAGGATCCGAATGTAAATGCTCTTCTTCTCTTAGCTACCCGGATCAAATTCCTCTCCTCCTATGAAAAGGGGGTTGCAGCTCGGAGTCTCCTTTAAGAGGATCACCGCGCCGGGGCGCACGAATGCTGCCACAGCAACACAACGGATTTTAAAAGACACGATTATGAATAGGAAACTCAAAATGGGCATGGTAGGCGGCGGACGTGGGGCATTCATCGGCTCCGTTCACAGGATGGCGGCGAACCTCGACGGAAAGATTGAACTCGTGGCCGGTTGTTTTTCCTCAGACCCGGAAAAGTCCAAGCTCTCCGGTGAGGATTTCTTCCTCTCCCCTGATCGCGTTTACGGGAACTTTGAGGAAATGGCAGAGAGAGAATCCGCCAAACCCGTCGGCGAGCGCATCGACTTCGTCAGCATCGTTGCGCGCAACGACCTCCACTTCAAGGTCGCCAAAAAATTTCTCGAAAGCGGTATCCACGTGATTTGCGAAAAACCCCTCGCACTCTCCAAAGCCCAGGGCGAGGAGCTCCAAGAAATCGTAGAGAAGAGCGGCCTCATCTTCGCCCTTACGCACAACTACACTGGCTACCCCATGGTCAAGGAAGCCCGCCAGCTCGTCAAAGAAGGCAAGCTAGGCAAGATCCTCAAAATCGTCGCCGAGTATCCGCAGGGCTACGGCATCGCATCTTATGAAGAGGCATCCTCAGAAGGTGGAAAAATCTCCAACTGGCGCATGGATCCATCCATCTCCGGTATCTCGAACTGCATGGGCGACATCGGCACCCACGCGGAAAACCTCGCCCAATACATCTCCGGCCTTCGCCTTGAGGAAGTCGCTGCAGATCTGAATACTTTTATCCCCGGCCGGAAGCTCGATGACGATGGCTCCATGCTCTGCCGCTACGAGGGTGGAGCGCGCGGTATCCTCTTCGCCTCCCAGGTCTCCACCGGAGACGAGAATAATCTCAACGTCCGCATCTACGGTACCAAAGCCTCCATCGAGTGGCATCAGGAGCACCCGAACGAGCTCATCGTGAAATACGCCGATAAGCCCCGCGAAACCTGGCGTCGTGGCAACAGCTACAACGGCAGCGATGCGGAAAAATACACCCGCCTTCCCTTCGGCCACCCCGAGGCATTCATCGAAGCCTTCGCCAACGTCTATCTCGCAGCCGCAGAGGCAGTCACCGATGCTATCCAAGGGAACTTTAAAGGCAACGAAGCCTACGACTACCCCACCGTCCAAGACGGAGTCGATGGCATGGCCTTCATCGAGGCCGCCGTCAAATCCTCCGAGAACAACGGAGCCTGGACGAAGCTGTAAACGGAGTGGCGCTCTCCGGAGCGCCATCACCCTGCCTCGCTCATTTTGGATATCGTCGCGCTGGGACAAAAACTTGTGCTGCAAGGATTGGCTGCATTCTGCTGCCAATCGCAGCGAAGCGGAGATGGAGGGACACGAAAATCAAATCTTCCCTCAAATAAGAATTGAGCGAAATAGCTGAGGTAGGGTGCTTTGGTTGCCGGGTAGCAGAATGCAGCCCCTCCATGATTTCCGAATCATCCGAAAAGGAAGGCCAGCCCGAACGCTATCCCAGACCCGTTGATACCCAGACGGGACATCTGTTCGCTTAGAATTAAGGACTCGACCAACAATTTTCGAATTGTAAGCTACGGCATGAATACGGCGGTTCAAAGAATTTCAATTAACCCGAAACAGTGCGGTGGACGACCTTGTATCCGAGGGATGAGAATCCGCGTAACCGATATTCTAGACCTGCTCGCGGCTGGACTCGGTTTTGACCAGATTCTCGATGAGTTGCCAGATCTTGAACGGGAAGATATCTCTGCCGCGATCAACTATGCCAAACAAGGTATCGATCATCCAGTCATCGCAGCATGATCTGGCTGGACGCCCACCTTTCTCCTCGCATCGCACGCTGGATGCGCGAAGACCTTGGATACGATGCACAAGCACTCAGGGAAATTGGGCTTTGAGATGCTGAAGACCGGGTTCACGCCGAGGAGCGGCTCAAGGACTTCGTGAAGATCTACGGCGAAAGGCCAGCCCAAACTCGCCGCATGGGCCGAGGACAACCTCCCGGAAGGCTCTTCGCAATATTCGCCCTACCCGAAGCCCACAGAGAGCGTCTACGAACCTCCAACGCCTGCGAAAACGTAAACGGTCAGATCAAGAAACGAACGCGTGTGGTCGGACTCTTTCCGAACGAGGAATCACTCCTGAGGCTCGTCACTGGCGTCCTAATCGAGATCTCCGAGTCCTGGGAAACTGGCAAAACCTATCTCACTTTCAACTAACAGAAATCAAACCGAAAACGACAAAGCAACCACCTTCAGAAAAAGCCATCAGCCACTTTTACAGAAAAATATTTGCGCGGCCGCTTCCGGAGTTATTCACACTCGACGGAGATATCCTAAAGGGATATCACTTGGGCTGAACTAATAAGGATGTTCGATAAAGAATTTGAAGGCCTTTTATGTTCTTGTTCCACAGTTCTCGGCGCACTTTCCGGCGGTGACAGCATGGAGGTGATTTCCGAAGACTATCAGCTAACGGCAGCACAGATTTCATCAGCTCTTGAATTTTCCTCGGATATCACCGACTTCCAAACGGCGTCCTACGAGGGTGTCGCATGAGATTTCTGCTCGACGAAAATTTTCTGAAGGCTGCACGTCACTTGCTTCTTAGCCTCTCAAACGAAGCTATCGAGTTCCGCGATGTCGGGGTCGAAGCAAGCCCGGATTCAGATGTAGTCGCGATGGCTATCTCCATAGTGCGCCGTGATTCTTACCACGGATCGAGACTTTTTCCACACGCTTGGTCAGCAGTTTCCCGATCATCCGGGAATCATCGTGATTGCGCTCAAGAAGCCCACTCGCGACAAGATAGTTCAACGGCTCAAGTGGCTTCTCGAACATATTCCTGAAAGATCTATCCCGGGGAGAGCCTTTCAACTCCGGGATCAGGTTAGGCAGGTATATCCATCGCTAGACTGAACGCCCGCGAAAGTGCTCGCGGATCGCACTGTGGATGTCTTGAGCTGTTTCCACTTTGTGGAGGGAGCCGATGAGGAGGGGTTTCTCGGAGTCTTTGACTTTGTCGCGGCCGTGGGAGCCTTTGACTAGGGTGGGATCCAGCGGGATGACATCCAGCAGTCCGCGTATCCCCAGCTTCTTCTTCAGCAGGAACTTCGCGATCTTCAGCTTTAGGAAAGCGATGGCAGGATCAAGGAATAGCTCGCAGGGGTCGTAGCCGGGCTTGCGGTGGATATCGATGGTGCGGGCGAAGTCGGGGGCTTTCGCATCATCGTTCCAGTAGTAGTAGCTGAACCACGCATCCGGCTTTGCGATGGCGATGAGATCACCGGCGCGAGGATGGTTCTTTTTACGAATCTCATCAATCCCATCAGTCGCCTCCAGTAAGGCGCGGACTTCGGGGAGGATGGCAGAATCGTTCACATACACATGCGCCACCTGATGGTCGGCGACGGCGAAAGCCTTGCAGCCCCCGGTGTCCAGCGTTTCCCGGTTAAGCTCGTCCTTGATGGAGAGCCAGCCTTTTTCCCGGAAGAGGCGGTTGAGGTGGATGGGCTTGTCCACGGGGGAGATCCCGTATTCGGAAAGGAGCATCACGCGAACGTTACGGGACTCGTAGTAGTTGATGAGTTCCGTCACCACCTTGTCGATGGCTTTTACCTCGGTGGGGATGGTCGGGGCGGCTGGGCCGTCCTTCTGCAGGCAGTAGTCAAGATGCGGGAGGTAAACGAGGGAGAGGGTGGGCGAGTGTTTTTCCTCCACCCATTTCGCTGAGGCGGCGATCCACTCGGATGAACCGATGCCAGCGGCGGGGCCCCAGAAAGCTGGAAAGGGAAAGGGTCCGAGATCCGCTTTCAGCTTGTCCCGCATATCCATAGGCTGGGTGTGGACATCGAAATGCTTGGAGCCATCCGCCGGGTAGAGTGGGCGGGGGGTGATGGTGTAGTCCGCCGTCGAGTGCATGTTGTACCACCAGAAGAGCTTCGCGCAGGTGAAACCTGGGACGCTTTTCCGCAGGGTGTCCCAGATTTTTTCTCCGTGGACGATGTGGTTCGACTGTTTCCAGAAACGGACTTCGGCGCTCTCTCTATCATACCAGCCGTTTGCTACGATCCCGTGTTCTTCGGGAGGGGTGCCGGTGATGATGGATGACTGGGCGGTGGTGGTGAGAGCGGGGAAGGCGGGGGTGTAGGTCTGCACTCCGTGCTTTTCTGCGAAGGCGGTGATGCCCGGGGAGTTCTCCCCAAGAAGGGATTTCGAGAGTCCGACGATGTTCAATACTGCGAGGCGCATGGCCTTTGTTTCTAACCGCGAATGAATTCAGATGCACGCTAAGCTTTCTGCTCAAGCTGATTTGGGAAGAGAACCACGGATAAACGCGGATCGGATTCTTCGTGGAGAGTGGAGATACTGGGACTAAGCATCAACCGGGAGACTCCCGCAGTGGTGAAGGATCTCAATTCCTTCCTGCGGGATTGGCGGCTAAAGCCGCCCGTTGCTCTCTACTCTACCGTCCGTCCGTGGTTGATTTTCAAATGATCTCAGGCCACGGGGTTGGTAAAAGCCTCCGCGAGAGGGGCGTTCTGGGAGAGGATGGCGAAATCGTCGTAGGTGACCTTTTCCGCAGGAGGCCAGAATGTCCGCTCGGCTATGGAGGCGGTGATCCAGTCGGCGCAGGCTTTGGCTGATTCTAGATCATCTTCCGAGAAATTATCCCAGGTGGTCATTTTGACATTGTCGGCGGTTTTTCCGAGGTGGATGTAGGCTGGGATTGGTAGGAGGCCGTCTGAGTCGATTTTTTCCGCTAGGGCGTAGAGGGGAAGCTGGAGGTTTTTCCAAAAGGCATCGAAGGGTTTCCCTTTCGCATCCTGGCCGCTTTGGAAAGTGGGGCCATCTTCCGGGAAATGGGTGGGGATGGTTGTTCGAGCGGTTATTTTTTGGCGGTGCTCCTTTTCGATGTCTTTGACGTCGCCGGTCTTGTAATCGATCACGCGGAGCTGACCGGTTTCGCGGTGGCGATCGATACGGTCGATCATTCCGGAGATGACGAAGCCGTTGGATGGGATGGCCAATTTCCGCTCGATTCCGGTGATCTCCCAGCCATCGGCGCGGATCTGTGCCTGCTGTGCCGCGAACCATGCGAGCCGCTGGCGGATGGAGCCAGTCTGGATGCGGATGGCGAGGGGGGGCTTCTCTCCAAAATTTTCTAGGATTACCTCGTTGAGTTTCGAATCGAAATAAGCGGCGAGTTTTTCCGTGTCTGCGAGTTCGCGGGCTTCGGTGTCATTTCCCCAGCATTCGAGGACGAAGTGGGTGATGGAACCAAAATCGCGGGCGTTCATTTCCCGACGATCCGGCTCGGGTGCGCCCATGCGGACGATGTGCTTGAGATAGAAGCGGAAGGGACAGGCGAGGTAATCTCGGAGGGCGGTGACGCTGATCCGCTCGCGGTTTTCGGCGGACGGGGTTTGCCAGTTGAAGTCGCGTGTCCAGATGAGGTTTGCCTCGGGTGGTTCGATTTCGCGGAAAAGGTTTTTCACGGCAGGGACGAGTTCGGCGCGTGGGATTTGGAAGAGCAGGCGGGACGGGAGGTATGTTTCGCCGCCGTCGCCGGTTTTTCCGCAAATGAGATGTGCGGAACCGGCTTCGGCGCGCATCTGAAGCATCGCGTGGAGCAGGTAGGCATCCCTAGCGTGGCGGTTTTCATCGGAGACCAGGCCGAGGGCTTTGCGGATGTTTTCCGAGAGCCATGGTTCGCCACCGGAGCGGGCGGGGACGAAGGTTTCGTTCATGCCGCAAATGATTAGGTGCTTGCCGGGTTCGTAGAGGAGTTCCAGCCAGCCTTGGACATCGATCACGCGGTCGGCGGGTGGCTGAGCGGAAGGGGTGGGGAGTTCGGAAAGGAGGGTTTGTAGCCAGAAGGTGTGGTTACGGCGGATTTCTGGGAAGATGGGTGCGGCGGCTTCTAGGAAGGACTCGATTTGGATGAGCGTGCTTTCGGAAGATTCACCGGAGAGGGCGAGTGAGGTGAGGTGTGAGGAAATGGCGCCGGGGAACGGTTTTGCGAGGAAGGATTCGCGTAGCTGGATGAATGCGGCGATTGCCTGAGCTAGTTCCGGGTTTCCTGATTTCGCTAGTCTTGCGAGGTCGGTTGGGGAGGTGGTCGGGTTGTTGTCTCGGAGGCTGTTGAGATCGCGGAGTTTGCGTGCGCGGAGTCCGCCGATTAGCGGGGTGGATTCCGGGAGGGTGAGGAGGGCGGCGAGGTTTGTGGAAGACGGATTTGAAAGCCAATTCTTCCATGCCTGGAGCCAGCGGACGAGAGCGGGCAGGGGTTGTGCGGCGGCGGGGTGGAAGGCGCTCCAGCCGTCTTCGGAGATTGTGCGGGCAAGAACTGTTCCGGTCTGGTCGTCAGCAGATCCAAGAGCGATCTTGGATGAGGGAGCTCCAGATTGGGAAATCGCATCGAGGGCGGCCTGTGCCTGTTGGGCGGGGTCTGCGGCGATCTGGACTTCTGCGCTGAGTGAAAGCTCGCGGGTAGCCCAGTCCTCAAGTGGTATGCCGAGAGGCGAGAATCCTGCGGACTCCGATTCTGGTGCGGCGATGATACAGGTTACGTCTCCTGTGAACTTTTCCAGTGCTCCAGAGAGGCAAGGCGGCATCTCGGTTACTCCTGCGAGGACGATTTTTTGGAAATTACTTGGGAGTGTAAAATCGGCCCGGAGTGCTGCTGAGCGCGAGGTGTAGCCCCATGAAGAAAGTTTCCTTTCGGTCAGGTTTTCCAAGGTGGCGAGGTTTTCCCAACGCGTGGCTTCCGGGGTATTGGTGAGGAATTTTGAGGCGGAAAATAGGTTGTGGAGGTGATCCTGAAGGGTGGTGCGGAGAGTGGTGATCTCGCTGGCGAGCGAGATCGCCCAATCGGAGGAATTATCCGTGGTGTCAGGTGGTTCGGGAAAAAGGCCGGTGAGGTTTTTCCAATCAGAATCCGTGAGCGACTCGAGAACTTCGATCCAGGCGATCCGTTCCAGCCATGCGGGTGCGACTGATGGATCGTCGAGGTGAAGGAGGGCGCCAGGAGTGGTGACGGTGGGTGCTAGGAGGGCGGTGGCCTCTGCGGCGAGGGATTCGCGAAGGATGCGGCCGGACTGGGTGGTGGGGGTGATGACCAGGGTCTCGGCGAGGATGGCTCTATCCTCGAGAAGGTGCCCTGTGAGGAGGGGGAGGAAGGGAGAGTCGTAACCTAGGAAGGTGCGCTGGGGCATGGCGCAAACTCTAAAATTTAAAATTTAAACATCAAGGCTTGGGTTCACCGCGTGATGCGGTGAACACGGCCTGCTGCGAGATGCAGAAGCTACACCTTTGCTAACAATTTCATCAATCAAGATGACGAGCGTCGAGTTGGTTCTCGTGCCATGTCAGGATTTTGAAATTTTGACTTGTCCATTGGAGGATTATCCGGAGGCCTCACACAGGGGATTCCCATGATGTGCTTAGTTTTATAGAGCTTGTCCCCAAATTCGGTTGTTTCAGAGCTAAGGTGCGCCGATTTTTCCGTTGGAACTGACGGACTTCGAATCGAACTTAGATTTCCTGTTTTCAGGTGAAAAATCTTCTTGGCTTAGAGTAGTGAGATCGTCCTGTGACCACGGTTTTGCGCGGAGATGGAGGCGAACGGCATGGTTACGAATGGCTTTCTCGAAGAGATTACGGACAAACCGGCCGTTGCCAAAACCGGAGTGAGCACGGGTGAGTTCTTTGGTGAAAAGCTCGCCAAGGGCTGTTTCTGCGGTGGGGTCGAGCTGATACTGATTACTCTCGCAAAAGATTTTGAGAATGCCTAACAGCTCATCAGAGGTGTAATCGGGAAAGTCGAAGTGAAGGTTGAACCGAGAATGGAGTCCGGCATTGGAAGCGAGGAACTCCTCCATGTCCTTCGGATAGCCTGCGACGATGATGATGAGTCGGTCGCGGTAGTCCTCCATGCGTTTGACGAGAGTGTCGATAGCTTCGTGGCCGAAATCGTTGTCGCCGCTGCCGGCGAGGGCGTAGGCTTCGTCGATGAAGAGCACCCCATCGAGTGCTTTCTGAACGACCTCGTCGGTTTTCTTGGCGGTGTGTCCGATGTATTGGCCGACTAGTCCAAGTCGGTCGGTTTCCACGAGATGGCCTTTTTTGAGGATTCCAATCGCTGCGAAAATTTGAGCGACGATGCGGGCGATGGTGGTTTTTCCCGTGCCGGGGTTGCCGGAGAAAACCATGTGAAGCGAGAGATTGGCGCTCTTCAGGGAGAGTTCTTCGCGTGCCTGTTGGACTTCGAGAAAGCGGATGAGTTTTTCGACTTCCTGTTTGATGTGATCCTGGCCGATGAGCGCGTGGAGACGTTCGAGACATTCTTCCACGCTTGGGCGCTCGCCTTCTGCGAGGGACTTGTCATCGGTCTCCTCCGGCGCCTGTTCTCCGGTAACAAGATAGCGGGTTATAGCGTTGGCTCGGTCGTTGTTTCCATTCAGAAATTTTGAGGCGAGGTTGGCGAGGAAGAGTTCTTCGTCGTTGCGGATTGAGCCATCGGCGAGAGCGCATCCGGCGGCAATGCGGTAGAGGTGAATGCCCCATTCCGGGTTTTCGCGGTAGGCGCGTAGTTGATCGAGATCGTAGCTGGCGAGTGCTTCGACGCGGGAGTCGAGCAGACGTCGGTGTGCGCCGGACCATTGGAGATGACGGGAAATTCCATCAAGGAACCATGACTCCGGCTGACCGATGCTACCGTCCATTCTGGCGCAGAGAAAAACGAGGAAATGGATTTCGAAATCCAGCTCGAAGGCGGGGGTTTTCGAAGTCGAGGCGATGTGATCGCGGAGTTCCCGTGTGCCTTTCAGGCTCCGGAGGATGAGATCCTCAGTCATCTTTGCAAGAAAGCGTGGCGGGTGCGGAGGGCGACCGGTCAAAGGCTTTCCAGTGATGGCTTTGCGCCCCGATGCGATCGATCAGCAGACGGGCGATATGGTCGGCGATGGCGCTTTTTCCGCAGGTGAAAACGTCGATGGCGGCGTATCCGTGTTCGGGCCAGCTATGGATAGTGAGATGGCTCTCGGCGATGATGACCACGCCGCTCACGCCTTGCGGCGCGAAGCGGTGAAAGTGGCTGGATACAATGGTGGCACCGGCTTCGACGGCACAGGATTTCATCACCGATTCCAGGCTTGAGGTGGAGTCGATCAGGTCGCGCGGGCAGTCGTTGAGTTCGACTAGCACATGGCGACCTGCGGGGGATGATTCCTTGGTGTTGTACATTCTTTAGCTGGCTGTTTGGCCTTCATTCATTTTCGCCTTGAGCGCGGCGAGCTTGTCTTGGACTGCCGGGTTTGAGGTGCCGCCGCCGATTTCCTTGAACTCGTCTTCGAGGCTGGTTGGATTAACGGTTTCGGAGAGTTCCTTAGCTGCATCCGCTTCGAATCCCTGGCGCTCGGCTTTAGCTTTGAGGCGGGCCATGAGATCGTTGGTATCGTTGTTTTTACTGATGCGCGCTTTGGCCTCGTAGATGTCTTTTTTTACGGAAGCGGCTTTGGACTGTGCGATGATGAAGTCTTTGTTGCGTTTGAACTCCGCAATCTCGTTCTCCATGGTGATAATTTCTTGCTTGAGTTCATCGACGGATTGTTTCTGGCTCTGCCAGTTTGGCTCGAGGCTAGTCATGCGCTGCTCGTGCTCGGCGGAGCGTTCGAGCGCTTTGACGGCGAGGTCTTCGCGTCCGCTGCGCATCGCGGCTTCGGCTTTCTGCTCCCAGTTGAATTTTTCTGCCTTCTCTTTTTCGAGCTGCGCTTTCGTCTGGCGCTCAGTGGCGATGCAGGACTGTATCGATTGCTTGGCCTCGCGGATCTGTTTCTCTTTGTCTTTGATGGCTTGCTCGAGCATCAGCTCGGGCTTTTCTAACTTGTCGATGGCCTGGTTGGCGGATGCCTGGCCGATTTTGAATAAACGGGAAAAAATGCTCATGATCTAAAATGGTTACGCGTTAATTGCTTCATTGATAAGTGGAGTCACGCGGTCGACCGCGAGTTCGAGGGCGTCGAAAACGGCAAGCAGTTCTTGATCGCAGAGGTCGCCGGTTTCCCTCGATTCCACGAGGACGAGGCGGGTGTCTTCCGGGTTGCTGGTATCGAGGCCAAAGCTGACGGGAAGCACTTCGGTGTTCATGTCGAGGAGCTTGGTGTAGAATTCAAGGTTGGCGACCTGGGCGGCAGGACCGAGATCGACCTCGAAGTAGATTTGTTTGTCGTCGAGCTTGAGGAAGACGGGGATTTCTTCGCCGCGAATGACTTGAAAGACATTACTGCCGAGGTCTTCGACGTGAAAGCCGTGGGTTTGAAGGAAGCGCGGAAGCTCTTCCTCTCGTTGGAGTTTGATGAGGGTGGACATAATGTGGTTTATACTGTGAGGAAATATATCACCCGATCAGACGGGTGGAGAGGAGAAATTTTTGGGCGGTATATCAGGCGGATGTGATGAGTGATTGCTGGAATTCGAAAAAATCGGATCTATCGCCAGCCAGGATGATGAGCTTGTCGGCTGGTTCCACGACTTCGGACTTGGGCGGTGGAATAAGGGCATTGCCCCCGCGGATGCGACCGAGAATCATCAGGTCGTTGGGGTGTTTGATGGCGGCGATCTGGATTTTAGCGAAACTTTTGGCGGGCAGCTTGTGGTCGAGGATGTAGAGTTCGGATCCTTCGTGATAGGTGACGAGCTGATCGAAGACTTTGCGAATACCCGGGTTGACGAGTTCCTGGACGAGGAGTCGCTCGGAAAATCCACTGATTGGCACGATGCCATCGACTCCGGCGCGTTCCATCATGGGAATGTTTTTGCGTTCGACGACTTCGACGATGAGGTGGGGCGGATTTTCAAACGACTGGCGAAGGTGGTTCACCAGGCTGGCTGCGGCGAAACTCTGGGAATCGGACTGGCGGTGGAGCGGATCTTCAGCGAGGACGATCACACCGGAGGCGGATTTTAGCGCGGCGCGTTCTAGGGGGTCTTCCATTGCGGAGACCCCTTTGACCAATTGAATATCCTTCTCGGTGAACTCCGCAGGGCACTCCTCCAGATTATTGCAGATGACAACGGCCGGATGATCGATCCCATCGTTACTGGCCCGGTATTCCTGCACCACATTGATGACTTTGTTTACCGAAGGGCAGTGACAGACGATGAGATGATTTTTAAATTTCATGGTAGCTAGTCCTTTTTTACGTTTAGTGAAAACTTCGAGAACGATTTCAGCGGTGGTGCCCAGGAGATAGCCAATGAGGCCTATGCCGAGGATGAAGCATGGATAACCGACGAGAAATCTTCCAATCCATGTGACAGGGTAAAAGTCTCCGTAGCCTACGGTAGTCATCGTCACCATGGCCCACCAGATGGAGTCGGCGAAGGTAAGATCCGGATTGACTCCGCTTTCGGCAAAGTAGAATCCGGCTCCGAAGAGCAGGTTCATTACGAGCGATGCGCATAGGCCTGAAACCAACCGGATTGACGGGCGATGGTTTTTCGCCATCAGTCGCTTGATGATCAGAAATATCATAGCTCAATACCAATTTTCCTCCCAGAAGGGATCGCGGCCTTGGGGTTGGATGTAGCTGCTGAAATCGAATTCCGAGGCATTGGGGAAGGCTACAGGTTCGACGACGCGGTCAACGGGCTGTCCGTTGGGGAGGGTAAGAGGCTTTCCTTCGAGCACGCGTTTCGCATCTGCTTGAAGTTCGCTGAGAAGGGTGGCTCCCTGGGCGAGAATGTCGCCCATCACAGCGTCTCCGGAGACAGTTTCGCCGGCCTCCTGATAGCCGAGTTCGGAGATGTCGATGGCTTCGTTGCAGATTTCGAGGATCTCATCCCAGACGGTGCCGAGGAGAAGATCAAACTGCCAGCCTTCGGCATTTTTTCCGAAACGGTCTTCGCGGATGAAGCTCATGAAGACGATCTCGACGGCATCGATATCGAGATACTCGGCTACTGCGATACGGAGGTCTTCCCAGCGTTCGTCGGCGAGAAATTGTTTCCAATCAGGCTCTTCGGTGAAGTCGAAATATTTGGCGAAGGCGAATTCACCCGAGCCGAGATCGACTGCGGAAAAGATATCGAAGAAATAGACGAATTTAGCGAAGCGCTGCATGAACTTTTCGATCACGCCGCGTCCGGCTTGGGTTGGGATGTATTCTTTTTTCTCCCGGATTTCCACCCAGCTCTGAACCATGAGGTATTCTAAAATCGGCTCTAGGTCGGAGTCGTTTTTCTCCAACCACACCGCGAAAACCTGCGGACGGTTGATCATGTATTCGAGTAAGTAGAGTCCGGCAAAGCGGAGCTTCTGCTCGTCACTGATTTCCCATGGTTCGTCTTCAATCTCGGACATCTGTGCTAGAGAAATGAGGCGTTGAGGAGTTGGGCGAGCCCTAGGACAGCACTGCCTTCGATGAGGGCTGCTCCCCAGTTGCGGTCGTTTTTGATTTCGTGATCCAATGATGAGCCGGGGAGGAGAAACCTGTCGATGAGGAAGCGGCTGAAGAGCAGGACAAACATGGAAATAACAGCCCAGGCGACGAGGGCGATGAGCGAATCACTGACAGCGATCTTTCCGGAGAGCAACCAGCCCATGGCGAGTAATGTCATGCCGAGTGCGACTCCGGCGGCTTCGTTGTCTTTCTCGATTTCCTCGTGAATATCGTATCCAGCGGATTTCTGGTAAAGAAGTCCAAGGAGTATAAAAGCGGCCTGACCGACGATGAAGAACACGAGGGTATCGAACAATTCGAGTCCGAAAGATCCGCCAGTGGTGCCCTGGAGAGAGGCGGATGCGATGAGAGCGGTTCCCAGATACGTGCCTGCGATCACAGCTCCTGTGCCGACGTTCCTGTCTTCGACAAGTTCCTTGCGGTTGTTGAATTTGCTCAGGAGGAAACGGTCGTTGATGAATGCGGAAACGAGGACAAGGGCGATTGCGATGAGCGACCAAGCTGCGGAAAGCCCGAGATCCTTCCACACGACCGTTTCGGTTGCGATTGGTGAGGACTTGAAGGTGCTGGCGATGACAATCATCACTGCGAAGGTGAATCCCGCCATTTCCACAGCCACGGCTTTGTTGTCTTTATGGACAAGCTCTTCATTCAGATCGATACTACCGATTGCGGATTTAATCATTCGCGCTAGAAATACGAGCAATAGTGCGAGGACGAAATATAGAGCGGATGGGGCGAGGAAGAGGTCGTAAAGCGGCTGGAGGTCTAGCCAGTCCTGAATGCGTTCGATCATAAGTTGGTTTATTTGGAGGTTCTGCTGCTGGTCACTTTCCGCCGCCGAAGGAACTACGACCGGATGAGCTGCTGGAAGATCGACCGAAACCGCCGGAACTTACAGATTTTCCGGTTCGCTTGGTGAAGCTCTGCTGGGATTTTGTCGGGTTGGAAATGACGCGGGCACGCGCTGCCTGCTTTTGCTGGTTTGGCGATGCGAGAATAGGTTTCGCGCCATCGCCGGATTGGAAGGAGCGTCCGGGATAGCGGCTGCGGACGTTTCCAGCGTAGGTGTTATCATCCATCCGCGACCATCCGCGGCCGTAGTGGGGCGGGTAGGAATTCCAGCGGTGGGGTGAGCTGTAGTTGCTGTGGCTGGAGAAAATGTAACCCAACAGTAGGGCATCGGTCAGCCCGAAGGACGAGCGGTAATGATTTCCGCTGCCGTAGAGGGAGGAGTTTCCACGCGTATCCATTGTCGACAGATTACCGTTTTTGACAAACTCGATGGTGGCGATTTCCTGAACCTCGCTGGCCGATAGGTCGGTGGTCAGTGAGAATCCGCGGGTATCGTCGGATCCGTATTCAGTAACTTTTATGTAATCGACTTTCCCGTCGTCGTTCAGGTCGATATTGTTAATGCCGCTTGATTGGGTGTTGAGCTTCCGCTCCAGATCGGCAGCGTCCTTGCTGGACTTCGCCATGTCCGATACGGCTTTCAAATCCAAGCCCTTTGCAAATTCCTGCGTGATTACATCGGTGCTGACTTTTTCCCTACGGCTATTCCCGCAGGTGTTCATCATGGCGAAGAGGAATATGATTCCAAAGATTCCCGCGCCAACCTTCATGAGTGGGTTCATATGGAACTTCGTATCAGAACATCAGCGGGTTTGCCAACCTTCAAGATAGTGATGGTAGATTGTAGGCTGGGTTAGAGAGGTGATATCAGTGTTTTTGGAAGAGAGCTGCCCCTTGCCGAATTCCAGTGAGGCACGAACCAGCCCGGGGGTGAGATAAAGGGTTGGCGCGGTGAGTTTTTCGGTTTTTCGCAGACGTCTGGCGATGGCTTGTTCGTCCGAGCCTGTGTTTTTCCAAGCCAACCACCATCCCCATTCGCCGAAGGAAGGGACGTTGTCGTGATAGGGGAGCGTTTGGAAACCGGATGCCGCCAAGGTGCGGCCAACGCAGAGAAACGCCTCCTTCGCGTGAAAGGGCGAGCCACTCTGCTGAACGATGAATCCGCCTGGGGCGAGGTGGTCTTTGAGCGCTTCGTAAAACGGCCTGCCATAGAGCTTGGCCAGATCGGGTGATGATGGATCTGGAAAGTCGAGTATCATCACGTCATAGGAGCCGGGGGCGCTGCGGACGAAGCTTGCAGCATCGACATTGAGAATGTGAAGGTCGGCAGTTGGCTCGGTTTCTTGGTGCAGGGCGCGGCGGTGATTGAGTTCCTGTAGGGTGAAATTAGCTCCTTCAGAAATGCCGGAGGATGGTTGAACATTCACGCTGGCGTCGGTAAGACTGCCGTGATTAAGCGATACGAAATCTTTGTTTTTCGCCGCAAGATCTGTCATTTTTGGATCAATATCAACTAGGGTGATTTCTGTGACGCGAGGGTATTTCAGAAGCTCCCGGACGGCCAATCCGTCGCCACCGCCAAGGACAAGAATGGACGTGGCTTGTGGCGCTAGTTCCATCACGGGATGGACGAGTTGCTCATGGTAGATGAATTCGTCATCGGAATCAAACTGGAGATGTCCGTTGATATAACAGCGGAGTGTATCGCGTCGGTCGCGGGTGAGGACGATGTGTTGGTAGGGCGTAGTTTCTGAGAAGACGATGGGGTCGCGGTAGAGGCGCTGCTCGGCTTTCAAGGCGAGATCTTTTCCGTAAATCAGTCCGCCGACAACGAGCGAAAGAGCGATCACAAACTCCAGGGCAATGAGCCGTTTTCTCTCCAAACGGTGGCGGAAGATATAAGCGCTCACCGCTGCGGCCACTAGAGTGATCGCGCCAAGGAGGAAGCTGATGCGCTCAATCCCGAGGAACCGAATCATGAGGAATGTCCAGACGAGTGCTCCGAGTAGCGCGCCGATATAATCCATTTTTAGAACCTGCGCGAGGTTCATCCGCATGTCCGGTTTCTCAGATTCGTTCAGACGCATGATGAGTGGGATTTCAAAGCCGATCAGGGTGCCGACGATGAGTGCGAGTAGATACTGGACGAAGATATACTGCTCCGGCATTTCCGCAAAAGTGACGATTAGAATCAGAGGGCCACAACCGCCGAGAATGGCGAGCCAGAGCTGCGAGCGGAGGAGAAGATCCGCGAGAGCTTTCTCCCCGACGCGTTTCTGTATATCCGCGCCCAACCCCATTGCGAAGAGCATGGTGGCGATCATCGTTGCCCATTGTTGGACAGAATTTCCCAGAAGATCCGATGCGATTTTACTGAGGGTATATTCGTATGCAAGACCGCAGCCGCCTAGCAGGAACATCAGTAGCGACAGCCAGAGTGGACTGATGTGTTTTTTCGAGGAGGGCGTGGGCGTGTTCTCTGGCATGCGGACTCTATAGGTGCGGCAGGGAAACGACGCAACCTCAACAATACCGATGGGACGCGGCAGCTACTCGCACGAAAAAAGCGGTTACCTCAATGAGGTAACCGCTTTTAAATTCTTTGGGGCGGCGGACTAAAGTCCGCGTTCCATTTGGATTATCCGTTGGTTAGGTCCACGGTTTCGCCTTCGCCAGCAGGAGGTCCCATGCTGAAACGCCATCTGACTTTGTTGCGCTTGGAAGCGGTACGAAGCTTGCGGATTTTGCGTCCGGTAGGTGTTTCGAATGCACGGCGGCGGCGCATTTCCTCAAGGATTCCTTCTGAATCGAGTTTGGTTTTGAGGCGTTTGAGGGCGCGGTCGACTGGCTCTCCTTTTTTTACGTTTATTCCGCGGTTGCTCATAAATTTCGTTAGTTGTAAGTCTTAAATTGTTGTTTTGGGGGCGGTATTTGAGGCAGACAAGGTATCAAGTCAAGCCGTAAACAGCGCGTTGGTTATTACTCTCCGAGGCCGAAGCGGACGAAGCTAGTGACAGTGAGGGTGTCTCCGAGTTCTTTGCCCTTGTTTTCGAGGAGCTGGGAAACGGTGATATCGGGATCTTTTACGAAGCCTTGCTCAAGGAAGCAGGACTCTGCGAAGAACTTCGCTAGCTGGCCTTTGAGGATGTTTTCGATGATGTTCTCCGGCTTGCCTTGGTCGAGAAGGCGGACGCGGAAGATTTCCTTTTCCGCATCGACGATATCCGCAGGGATGTCATCGCGGGAAAGTCCTTTCGGCGCGGATGCGGCGATGTGGAGTGTGAGATCCTTGACCAGTTCTTGGAAGCCATCGGTGGAAGCGGTTTCCGGTTTGGTGGTGCCGACTTCGAGGAGGACGCCAACCTTGCCACCGAGGTGGATGTAGGATGCGACGACTCCACCGGATGCTGCGTCGAAACGAACATACTTGCGGAGTTGGATGTTCTCGCCGAGTTGTAGGACTTTCTCTTTTACGAAATCCTCGAGGGTGCTTTCACCGTGGGGTAGTGCGAGTGCTGCCGCGTGATCGGGTGCGTCGGATGCTGCGAGCTTGTCAGCGATTTCGGTAACGAATGCCTGGAAGTTGTCGTTGCGGGAGACGAAGTCGGTCTCGCAGTTTACCTCGAAGAGGATGCCAGAGGTGGCACCGTCGTTGACGCGGGCGGCGATAATTCCTTCGGTGGCAGCACGGTCGGATTTTTTACCGGCTTTCATGATGCCACGCTCACGGAGGAGCTTGATGGAGGCTTCGATGTCGCCGTTAGTTTCGGTGAGGACTTTTTTGCAGTCCATCATGCCAGCGTTGGTCTTGTCGCGGAGTTCTTTGACGATTGATGCGGTGATCATTCTTAGGGAAGAGAGATTGGAGATTGGAAATTTGGGATGGCTCTTACTTCTTGCCGGCTGCGACCATGCCATCGACCAATGTGCGGAGGATGATACGGATGGAGCGAATGGCGTCGTCGTTGCCCGGGATCGGGTATTGGACTTTGGCCGGGTCTGCATTCGTATCGACGATGGCGACGATAGGGATGTTGAGGCGGTGTGCTTCGGCTACGGCGATGGTTTCGCGGGCGGAATCGACGATGACGATGGCGTCAGGTGCTTTGTCAAGATCGCGGACACCACGAAGGTTGCGCAGGAGTTTTTCACGCTCACGGCCGAGGGCAGCGAGTTCCTTCTTGGACATCGCTTTGAACTCAGGCTGTTTCTCGATGTTTTCAAGATACTTGAGGCGTTCCACGGATTTGCGGACGGTGGTAGCGTTGGTGAGCATGCCGCCGAGCCAGCGGTGGTTGACGTAGTGTTGTCCGGTGGCTTCAGCAGCCTCGCGGATTGCGTCCTGTGCCTGGCGTTTGCAGCCGACGAAGAGGATTTGTTTATTCTTGCTGACGAGGTCTGCAAGGAAGTCCGCGGCTTTATCAAGCTGCTGGACGGTTTTTTCGAGGTCGATGATGTAGATTCCGCCTTTGTCCTTCATGAGGAAGGGCTTCATGCGTGGGTTCCACTTTTTCGTTTGGTGACCGTAATGGACGCCTGCGTCCACCATTTCTGAGATGAGTTCGTTAACCATGATAATGTATTTCTTTGTCCCGTCTTAATTCAGATCGGGCTATTTTGAAATCCTGCCACGTAGGGTTCCCCTAGGACTTCGATGCTGTGTAGTGGCTGAAGGGGGCGCGGATTTAGGGGTTTCGGGGGAAAAGGGCAAGCATTTTTCAGGAAATTTCAAATTTCAAAACTCAACGATCAAGGGAAGATGGAGATGCGGATGTGCTAGTATATTGGTAGCCGACTCAGATCCGGGATCCAGTTATCGTTTTTGAAATCGAACCAGATTTCCGCTCCGGTCGAAGTCGATTTTGCCCTGATGGCGCCCGAGGGGGATAACAGGACGACGATTTTCCTCTCGCGCAGTTCCCTGTGGGTAAAAGGCTCAAGCCAGAAAAGGTTGGCTGGAATAGTCCAATGGTATTTAGAGATGTGATCACTTTCCTGGCAGTAGTTCCTGACTGCCTTTTCCGCTTCTGCAGGGACGCCCGAACCGATTTCAAAGCGCGGTGGGAGGATGAATGCCGACCAGCTTGCGGTCATGTAGAGAACTAGGATTATGAGCGCTCGAACGAGTAGTTTCTTTTTTCGGGTTCTACGCGTGCCTTTCATGAAGGATTTCAGTCCGTGACGTTGAGGGATTCTGGGAGGGATCCGCGGATTCCGGCGAGGCGAGGGTTTGCTTCCCACTGCTCGTCTTTTCCTACGATGCGGCCGAAAATGCGGTTCATGCTGTCTTTCGCATCTCTGACTTCTGGGTGGGTGGCGCGGAGGCGGTCGCGCTCGGCTGCGGGGCGGAAGGACCAGGAAAATATGAACTTGGAATCGACTGTGCTTGGTTTGGCATTATAGGTGCGGTTTTCGCCGAAGCGGAGGTCGGCTAGCCAGACGCCCTTTGCGTGAGGGCGGGCAATCCACCAGCCACGTGAGAACCATTGGAGGGTTTCGATTTCCCGTTCGTTTTTGTAAGGTTCGAGGACTTCTTTTTGTTTTGGGTAAATCGTCCAGCGAATTGGCGCGGAAGGCTTGTCGAAGACGGATCGGTAACCGACCCAGAGTTCGTTTTCACGATCCACTACGGAGCGCCAGAGTAGGGTGTTGAAGGGGGTTGGTCCCTCCATGCGGCGGTCATAGGTGGCCTCTCTGCGGGCGAGATCTGCATCGAAGGCTGCGGATACGAGGAATTTCATCCCAATTGTGAAAGCGACGTAGCTGGTGCTTAGTCCGAGTCCCCAACTGAGGATGCGAGTGCGTTTTTTCTGCTGCTTTTTCTGCTGCTTTTTCGTGCGGTAGAATGCGAGACAGAAGAGGGAGACGACCAGTGGGAGGGTGTAGAGCGGGTCGATGATGAACATGTGGTTGAACGCGACCCGGGTTTCAGAGAAAGGCCACAGGACGGAGGTGCCATACACCGTGAAGCAATCGATGAGCACATGAGTGAACCACACGAGGAAGATAAAAGTCCCGGCGCGGGCCGGGGAAACTTTTTGTTTCTTCCAGAGCTTTGCAAGCGGTTTTGCCAGTAGAAAGCTGGCGAGTATCATGATCAGGAGGGAATGAGAGGCTCCACGGTGGAACTCAAGCTCTTGGGCGGTATCGAGCAAAGGGTTTAGGATGTTATCCAAATCGGGAAGCGTTCCGAAAAGAGCACCCCACAGAAGTGCTTTGTTGCCGAGTTTTTTGCCTAGAACGGCTTCGCCGATTGCGGCTCCTAGAGTGGCCTGTGTGAGGGAATCCAAAACTTTAAATTCTAAACTTCAAACAAGAGTAAATGTCTCATTCCTCGACCGGTGGATTTAGGAGGGTTCCGAATTCCTGCCAGAGGAGGCGGGTGATGTTTGTTTCGAAGGCCGGGAGGGGCTCGGCTATGACTTCCGGAGCTGGCGAATAGGCGGTGGATTTAGAGAGGTGGCTGCGGATCAGGTTGAAAATGGTTTTCAAAAGATCGTTCCGGAGGTCTTCCGGATTGTCTGTCGTGAATGAGAGGACGTCGGTCGAAGGTGACTCTTTTCCGCCTCCGGTGATCCATAGGGCAACGGGCGTTGGGGCGTCGTTGGTTTGGATGGAGCGTCCGATGTTCAGTTTGTGGGAAAATGTGAGCAGGCCGGAGGAGGTATTTCCGAGATCGGTGGAAATATTCTCAAGGATTTCGGGTAGAATTTTCGAGAATTTTTCCCCGGTGCCGATGTGGATGGTGATCGGTTGGGCTGTGTCAGGATCTGTGTTCCAAAGGGTAAGGGTCGGTTTCAGCTTTTGGATGGATGATGTCGCCGTTTGGATTTGCTCGGGATTTGCTCGGGACAGATCCAGCACACGCTCGTAGGCAAGCAAGGCGCGTTGAAAAGCTCCTTGATTCTCCAGTGCACTGGCGAGCGCGAGAAGTTTTGCGGAGCCCTCGGGTGCACGGTTTGAATAGGTGTCGAGAACTGGTGGTGTTGTGAGATCTCCGAGATCGACCGGGATGATCTCTTTCGGCGGCTCTGGGAGGGTCGGATCAGGACTAGGGAGAGGCATGCGGATCGATATGGCATCGTCCTGCATGGTCGAAACGGGCAGGGCTGCGAGTGCTTCCAAGCGGATCTCCTGGAGCCGGGCTTCCGATGGAGGGGTCAGAAAATCCATATCATGGGTGCCGGCCCACCAGATCACGAAAATCGTGAGGAGGCAGACAGGGGTCGCAATGAAGATGGAGATTCGCATGGGAGGTAACGTGAGTTGAATATAGATGCGAAACTGCGGATGGAAACAAAGAAAAACCCCGCTGGCTTGCGACCGGCGGGGTTTGCGAAAAATGGGATACTGGAGATTATCCAGCGCTCTTGACGAGGAGGGCGCGTTTGCCGACCCGCTCGCGGAGGTAATGAAGTTTGGCGCGACGCACCTTGCCTTTGTTGGTCACTTCGATCTTGGCAATACGTGGAGTGTGAACTGGGAATACGCGCTCGACACCTTCGCCATAAGAAATCTTACGAACGGTGAACGCAGCGTTGATGCCGCTGCCGCCTTTGGCGATCACGAGACCTGCGAAGATCTGGACGCGCTCTTTGCCGCCTTCAACCACCCGGCAATGGACTTTCACGGTGTCGCCCACGTTGAAAGGGGAGACGTCCTCTTTGAGCTGCTCTTGTTCGATTTTCTTGATGATGTCCATGGTCGTGGTTGCGGAAAAGTGTTTTGAGATGCGCTCCGGAGGGTTTTCCGAATGCGCGGGGCGGAATGGCTAGTGGATTGAATCAGGAAAGGCAAGAGGGAATTTGGAGAAAAAGCTGAAAATCTAAAATCTGAAAGGTCGGGATTGCTAGCTTACTTTTTGTAAACAGTATCAGGATCGAAGGAAAGATCGGTCTGGGTGAACTTGAGCGCTGCCGGGCTGCCGGGGACAACACGGCGGTAGAAGCATGAATCCCGGCCGGTGTGGCAGGCTCCTGCACCGATCTGCTCAACTACGAGGACGAGTGCGTCCTGATCGCAGTCCGTGCGGATTTCGACGATTTTCTGAGTGTGACCGGAGGTTTTCCCCTTGTGCCAGATTTCCGAACGGGAGCGGGACCAATAAACCGCCTCTCCGACTTCAAGAGTGAGTTTCAGAGATTCCGCATTCATGTATGCGAGCATGAGCGGCTCCTTGGTCGTGGCGTCGATGGCCATGGCCGGGATCAGGCCGTCGGAATCGAATTTCGGAGCGAAGTCCGTGGATTCCTCGATCTGGGCTTTGTCTTTGCGTTCGGAAAATGGAGTGGCGACTGGCATGGGCGCTACAGTAGGTTTCGAAAGCAGGATTTCAAGGAATACCCGATAGGGGCTCCGATTCAGTAAGGAATCAGTTGGGTCGAGTCTGGCCAGAGGGCTGAGAGAGGTTCGTTGAGGGTAGCGAGTTTTGCGCCTTTGCGGTTTGCTAGCTCCGCTAGCCATAGACGATTTCGTTGATGGCGCGAGGGGCGACTCCGATCGCACGGGCTATGGCGTTTTGTGATATGCCCATGGGTTCGAGATATTCTTCCAGTAGAATCTCGCCGGGGGCGGGGAAGGTCAGTGATGTGGACGGATCAGACATGGCTATTTGTAGTGCTTGTTAGAAATCGAACAGATTCATCTGCGGCGAGTTTGCCTTTGGGAGGGAGTCTTCTAGTTTGGTGGTTTTTGGTTTTGGGTGCTTGTCCTTGGCTGCGGGTTTGGTGGAGTTCATTTCGAGGTGACTCAGGATGGCTTTGGCGCGGGCTAGGACGGGTTTTGGGAGGCCGGCTAGGCGGGCTACCTGGATGCCGTAGGATTTGTCGGCGGAGCCGGGGAGGATTTTGTGGAGGAAGATAATTTCCTCGTTCCATTCGCGGACGGCGACGTTGCAGTTGACTACTGCGTCTCTGGTGTTTGCTAGGTCGGTGAGCTCGTGGTAGTGGGTGGCGAAGAGGGTGCGGCACTTTGTCTCGTCGTGCAGGTGTTCGGCCACTGCCCAGGCGATGGAGAGGCCGTCGAAGGTAGCGGTGCCGCGGCCGATTTCGTCTAGGATGACTAGGGATTTCTCGGTGGCGTGGTTGAGGATGAGGGCGGTTTCCGACATCTCGACCATGAAGGTGGATTGGCCGCGTGAGAGGTCGTCGGAGGCGCCGACTCGGCAGAAGATGCGGTCGGTGAGGCCGATGGTGGCGGAATCTGCGGGGACGTAGGCTCCGATTTGCGCCATGAGGGTGATGAGGGCAAGTTGGCGGATGTAGGTGGATTTACCGGCCATGTTGGGGCCGGTGAGGATCTGTAGGCGGCTGGATTCCGGGAGGAGTTCGGTGTCGTTGGGGACGAACTTGGTATCGGTGAGGGTTTGTTCGAGGACGGGATGGCGACCGTTTTCGATGATGAGTTCGGTGCCTTGGGTGAGGGTGGGGCGATTGTGGCGGTGGAGTTGGGCCGTTTCCGCGAGAGCACAGAGGGTATCAATTTCGGCGATGGCGGCGGCGGTTTCTTTGAGCTCTTTGAGGTTTTTTACGACTTCCTGGCGGAGTTCGAGGAAGAGTTCGTATTCGAGTTGTTTGGAGCGTTCTTCGGCGCCGAGGACTTTGTTTTCCATTTCTTTAAGCGCGGGGGTGATGTAGCGCTCGGCGTTGGCCATGGTTTGTTTCCTCGTATAGTCGTCGGGGACTTTGGAAATCTGCCTAGTGGTGACTTCGATGAAATAGCCGAAGACGTTGTTGAATTTGATTTTCAGGGAGTCGATGCCAGTGCGTTTGCGTTCGTCTTCCTGGAGGCGAGCGATCCAGTCCTTTCCGCCTCGTGCGGCGGTGCGGAGTTCGTCGAGGGGTTGCGAGTAGCCGTCGCGGATGATGTTGCCGTCTTTGATTTGGGTCGGGGGTTCGTCGGAGAGGGCGGATTCTAGGATGGTGGTGAGTTCGGGGAGGGGGTGGAGATTCGTGACTAGTGCCGAGTGATCAGTGATCAGTGGGGAGATATCCTCTTTGAGGGCTGGGATGTTTTGGAGGGAGACTGAGAGGGATTGGAGGTCGCGGGGGTTGCCGGAGTTTTGGGAGAGGCGGGAGGTGGTGCGTTCGATGTCGCGGATGTTTTTTAGAGATTCGCGGGCTTTGGAGAGGAGGAAGGGCTCGGCTAGGAGGGCGGCGATGGTGTTTTGGCGGGAGGTGAGAGTTTCGTGATCGCGGAGGGGGTGGAGGAGCCAGGTGCGGAGGAGGCGGGCGCCCATGGGGGTCTGGGTGCGGTCTAGGACTGCTAGTAATGTGTGGTTTTTTCCGGAGCGGGAGTCGATGAGGTCGAGGTTGCGCTGAGAGGCTTGGTCGATGAGGACGTGTTTGTCATTTTCTAGCAAACGCGGTGGGTTGAGGTGTTCGCAGGGGCGGCGTAGCTGGGTGGTAAGGTAGTGGAGAGCTGCTCCGGCGGCGGCGGTTGCTGCGTGGAGGTTGGCGCAGCCGAAGCCGTCTAGGGAGTGGACGTTGAAATGGGATTTTACGAGGTCGGTGGCGTGCTCGGGAAGGAAGGTATAGCCATCGTAAGGGAGGGCGTGGGGGTGGTTTTCGGAAAAATCGGCGATCTGGTGGTCGGGGATGATGATTTCTGAGGGAGAGATTCTTGCGAGTTCGTCCAGGAGCTGGGCGGGGTCTGTGAATTCGGCGATGATGAACTCGCCGGTGGTGTGGTCGATGGCGGCGAGGCCATGGCACTTGCCGATTTTCGAGAGGGCGGCGAGGTAGTTGGGGCGTTGGTCGTCGAGGAGGGTGAGATCGTCGATGGAGCCGGCGGTAAGGATGCGGGCGATCTCGCGATCGACGAGTTTTCCGGGAATGGCTTCGGAGGTTTGTTCGGCGATGGCGACGCGTTTTCCTGCCTTGAGAAGTCTAGCGATGTAGTTTTGCGCGGCGTGGTAGGGGACGCCGCACATGGGGGTGCCGCCGCGTTTGGTGAGGGCGATGTTCATGATGGGAGCGGCGGTTTTCGCGTCCTCGAAGAACATCTCGTAGAAATCGCCGAGGCGGTAGAATAGAATGATGTCGGCGGGGAGGCTTTTCCTCATACCCATATACTGGGCCATCATTGGGGTGGGGGCGGACATGCCGAATGTTGCGCATCTAAAACTCAAAATTCAAAATTCAAATTTCGAGGAAGAGAAAGAACTCCGATTCGAGGGTTGTGGATTCTTTTCACCAAAGCAATGATGGGGGGGTGATGGATCAAAGGAAGGTGCGGGACGTGGTGTTTGCGGGGATTGATTTCGAGGGGGCGGGAGCGCAGCATGGGAAGCCGGACTGGCCGGTGCAGATCGGGATGGGGACTTGGTCTGTGGAGAAGGGTTTTGGCGATTTTTTCGTATCGAATCTGGAGGGGCAGGGGCAGGTGGACTGGTATGCGAAGAGGATACACGGGATTGACGAGGGGGCGCTTGAGGGTGCGCCGAGTCTGCTTTCGCTGTGGCCGGAGGTGAACGGGCGCTTGGGAGAGGGAGCTGTGCCGGTGGCTCATGCGAAGGGGACGGAGAAGAAATTTTTGAGGGTGTTTCCGGGGAATCCTTTTGATCCGTGGGTGGATACATTGTCACTCTCCCGGGCGTCGGTGCCGAACGCGAGAAAGCATTCGTTAGGGATTTTCTGCGAGGATATAGGGATAGCGAAGAAGGTGCGTGAACTGGTGCCGGGGAGGCATTGGCATGATGCTTTGTTTGATGCGGTCGCGAGCTTGGTGCTGCTTGAGTGGGCGGTGAAGCAATACAGTCTGCAGGATCTCCCCCTTGCCGCGCTGGTGGCACCGAACACGACTGCGTGGACTCGGCTGCGCAAGGCGATGAGCTGATGGGAGAAAGCTTTGAATTCTAAACTTCAAGGAAGATGAATAAGAGAGCTGCGCAGATATTTTTTGGAGTGCTGCTGGTGGCGGGGGTGATTTTCTTGGCTACACGGGAGCCGAAACGTCCGGCGCTCCCTCGCTGGGAGATCCAGGGAAAGCTCTTGGAGACGGCGGTGGAAGATCGGCAGAAGTCGGCTGACATTGCACTGGTGAAAGGACTTTTGAAGGAAGACTTGTCGAAGCGGAATTTTGATTTTGCGACAATTTCCAATGCTGTTTCCGGAAAGAAGATGATTCCTTTGGCGAAGATGAAATCTGGGCAACGGGTGTATGACGCGATAACGTCGGTTTTGTCCGATGTGTTGGAGGATATGAATTCGAAGAGTTCGCCAACGCTGGGGCTGAGTCGGATCAACGAAGGCTCTCGTTTTTTTGAAGACGGCCTACTGGAAGGGCTGAATGCGGTGGAGGGGTTAAAATGTGAAATGCCTCGGACGCGAGCGGGCAAGGAGCAGCGTTCCGGTTATCCGGATTTGCAAATCACGGATGAGGCGACGGGCGAAATTTACTACTTGGATCCGAAGTTGATGGAGCAGGGGTCGGAAAAGAGTTCGTTCCGGACGTTTTATTTCGAGCCTAAGGACAAGACGCTGAAAATCAATGCGGATGCCACGCACTTACTGGTAGGGATCGAGCATGACGGTGTTGACGGGAACTGGCATTTCAATGGATGGAGGATCGTGGATCTGAGTAGCTTGCAAGTGCGGTTGAAGGCAGAATTCCAGGCATCGAACCGGGATCTTTATGGAAAATCTTTGGGGCTTGAAAAACCGGATTCCGAAGGAGAGGATAACGGCAGATGACCCAATCTTTTTCCGGCAGGACGAGTGGCTCTGTGGCCATGGATGACTATCTCGAGCAAATCCTGCACCTGATCGAAGCGAAGGGATATGCGAGGGCGGTTGATATTTCCTCAAATTTGGGGATATCCCAAGCGAGCGTGACCAACATGCTCCAGAAACTGGATGCAGAGGGACTGGTGAAGCATGAGAAATACCGGGGCACGGTTCTTACCGAACACGGGCACCGGATCGCGCAGGCAATCGTGGAGAGGCACGAGACACTGACCCGGTTCCTGCGGCTTTTCGGGCTTGAAGAGGAAACGATCTACAGGGACGTCGAAGGGATGGAGCATCATGTTTCAAGGCCGACTCTTGAGGTGATTCGAGCGGTCGCAGACGTCTTGGAGGGCGAAGGGAATTTCCTTGATGAAGTGAAGCGGCGGATTCGGCAGGACGGCGCAAACTAAGGCGGTTCGGGCTAATGTCGCCACTCGTGGATTTCGTCTAAATTTCGGGAAGAAAAAGATCGTTTTTAAGAACTTAGACGTGGTGTTTTTGTGAAGGATGTCTCAGGGTAATAAACGAATAGGGCGGAGGACGTCTTATTCCTGAATCAACAAATAACCATTAAGAACTATGCAAACTGCAAACGTCAATCTGCCCATCATCGTAACGGTGAGACATGAACAAGTGACCGACTCGCTCCGTGAATACGCCCACAAGAAAATCGAAGGACTGCATCTTGATTACCCGAAAATCATCGAAGCGAAGGCAATCCTAGACGTTCAGAAAAACAGGCATATTGCCGAAATTATTTTGTTCTGCACGAACCACATCACGATTGAAGCGCACAGCGAAGGGCGCGACATGTATGTGGCTCTTGATGAAACGATCGACAAGATCGCGCGCCGGATGAGGAAGCACAAAACTCGCCTCCTCAAGAAGAACCGCCCGCATCGCAACGAGTCGATCCGTTACTTGGAGGAAAGGTATTTCAACGACGACGCAATGGATCATCCGGAGGAATCCAAGTACGATCCGGAACCATTCATCGTGTTCCCCGATAAGTATGCGGTGAAGACAATGTACAAAGAGGATGCGATCATGGAGTTGGAACTCACCGACCGCCCGTTCGTCCTCTACAAGAGCGCTCGCCGCGATTGCCTGACGATCATTTACCGCCGGAAAGACGGGGAGTATGCTGCTTTTGACGTAAATGCCTGAGGTGTTTTACTGAAATAATGTTTCCGAAGGGGTGGCCGTAAGCCGCCTCTTCTTGGGTTATGGTTGGTCTGGTCAGAGACAAGGGACGGTTTCCCATGTCACAGTTTGAAGCGTTTCTTGCAGACGGAAGGCTTACACTTCTTGAGGGCGATATGTTGGAGTCGGATGGGCTTCCTACTGCTCCGAACGGAATTGACGCGGTTTAAATTACCTTCTTCATTCGATGGGAGCTGGGTACGGCTTCGAGGACAGGGAGAAAGCTTGTGCTGAAAATTTTCTAGCATGGATAGCCGAGGCGTCGTGCAAGAGGATCATCTACTTAGGTGGACTTGTGCCTGAGGGAGAATTTTCGCATCACCTCAGCTCTCGTGAGACCGTGAACCGTGTGCTGCGCTCGGGTTTGGCTGCCGTGACGACCTTGCGTGCTTTGATCGTTGTCGGTTCTGGTTCGGCCTCGTTTAAGATCATACGGGATCTTCTCCGGCAGAACGCGGCAACGCGCGAGCTGAGCCAGTTGGTTATTCCGGTTCCATTTTTAACTCCGGGGCTTTCTTCGCATTGGCTGCATTTCGTGACTACTACGACCATGCCTCTTACGAAGACTCTCATCGGGTCTCTATCCAATGAGGCCATCTGCCGCGACGACCACAATGTGGAGATGATTCCCCAAGAGATTTTGACCTGCAAGCAAGCGATCGAGACCGCTTTTACGAAGATTGCGCAAAACCGGGTGCCATCGTCATGGATCGATTCGCTATCATCCGCTACGGTTGGACTTTTGCCGAAAATCATGCGTGGCAGATATTGGATTGGGCTGTCAGCTTCCTCAGGATATCGGTGATAAAATACTCGATTAAGCCAAAGCCGCTCCCGGCTAACCCTTACAAAGTGCATACGGAGTCACGTTGCTTGCAGTCTCTCTGCGGGAGGAAGACGATGGAACCGTCCTTTCGATCTCGTATGAAATACGGAGTGGAAGAACCGTGGGGCCGCATGAAATGGTCATTCCGGTGCCCTTCGAATGACGGAAAATCGTAGAAGAAATGATCACAGGCTGGCGGTGACCTTGCCTTTTCGAAGGTGCAAATAGGCGGACTTGCAACCTGCATGTTGCGATGCTTGGTTTATCGATGCCGAAACCATACCCGACAATTATCCCCGGACTTCGCAGCCCCTACGACCAAGTGGGAGGAATTGTATATTTTGGTAGGATGCTGGACAAGATTCGGCTGAACGCTGAGGGCAAGCTGCCCGAGGATTGGGCGGCAATGGTTGGCTCGGGGCATGCCGGGAGTTTTGATTCCCGCTGCTGCTCCTTTCTTCATATCGATTACGCGGATCTGATTGCCGAAGCTTTGAAAGGTGGTAGCGGGAGTGACCTTCTCGACTGGGCGTTTGCAAATGGCAGAAACCCGACTGCCGAAGAGATCGAAGTCTGGAACGGCTTTATGACAAAGCGCGGATGGCGTGATGTTGCCTCGCAGCGGGTAAAGGAACTGCTAAAAGAAATCGGGCTGGAGCCGGACACCGTCCGCACCATGTTCGATTTCATTGATCTCGACGAGGGTCGCCGCTAGGGAACTGTTTTGAAAAGATCCGATAGTATGCCCGGGCTCAGCAGCTCCGGGGTGATTACTGGTTCTTTTCCGGGGACGATCAGGACGTTCACCGGGATCGCAGTGCGGCCGAGTTCCTTGAGTTTTGCCTCGATAGCTGGATTGGGTTTTGTCTTATCGGCTTTGAGGAAGACGATGTTCTTTTCTTTGGCGAGCGCCATAACTCCGTCGGTGTAAGCGACCTTCTTGTTTACCTGGCAAGTGAGGCACCAACGGGCGGTGAAGTCGATATACACGGGAGTGCCTTCAGCTAGTAGCTCATCGACGGTTTCTTGTGACCAAGGTTGCCAGACGGATTTGGATTCCTGGGATTTGGCCGTCGGTGGAAATGCTAAGATGGTGCCGGTGGCGGCGAAGGCGACGGTGATCGCGAGTGCGATGCCGCGCGTTCTCTTTGTTTTGTGAGGGAGGTTCCAACGCCCGTAGATCCAAGCCGCGGCTGCTACTAGAGTGAGTCCGAAAAGGGTGGGAAGAAGGTTGTCCGTTCCGATCAGCGCGGAATAGATCCATAGAAGATAGGCTGCGGTTGCAAAAAGCAGGAAGGACATTGCCTGTTTGAACGACTCCATCCACGCGCCGGGGCGGGGGAGTTTATCAACAAGCTTTGGATAGAGCGAAAGGACGAGGTAGGGCAGTGCCAGTCCTGCTGCCATAAATGCGAATGCGGTGAAAAACTGCCACGCAGGAAATATCATTACCGCGCCGATGGCTGCGCCTAGGAAAGGGGCGGAGCAGGGCGTTGCGACGACGGTGGCAAGAACTCCAGAAAAGAACGATCCGGTATGTCCGGATTTGGTTTGGAGATTTCCTGCTATGGACGTGGCGGAGGTTCCCATTTCAAAGAGACCGAACATGTTCAATGCGAGGATGAACATCAGTAGAAGAAGGACTAGAACCACCCATGGGTTCTGAAGTTGGAAACCCCATCCGATAACGTTCCGGAGGGCGAAAAGGATACCGCTAAGGATGGCGAAGGACGTGAATACGCCGCCTGCAAAGCTTACCCCATGGAGTGCAATGGAGCGGCGGTTTTCCCCGGCCTGCTGGACGAAGCCCATGATTTTCAGTCCGATGACGGGGAAGACACATGGCATCAGGTTCAGCAGGAGCCCTCCTAGGAACATACCCCAGAGGACTGTTAGAAAAGCGCGTGGTGAAGCTGATTTAATTTCAGTGGCGGCTTGCTCTGGAGTAGGATCCTCTTGGGCAGCAGGCGAACTCGGTGCTACTTTCGAAACGATTATGCTTTCACCCGCAATCAGTATACCCGAGAGGCTATCGCCCTGAGGGATATCGTCATCGAGCATATCCTTCATTTTGCGCTGGAGGGTCAGGACCGTCTCGTCGCCGATTACCTCGAATTTCCCGCCGTCAGAGAGTGCTTGCAGGTATGGCTCGTTTGGAATGAATTCGGTTGGCTCGGAGTTAAGCCCTTGAATCGAGAGTTGGATTGTCTCCGGACTTTCATTTTTAGAGGTAACCGTGAATTTTACAGATTCGGGAACTTGTTTCGGAATGTTTCCGCGTGCTGCTTGGAAAAATTCGGCCTTATCGGGATCAATCGACGAATTTTCCGAAACCGGCAGCTCCAATGTGAACTTGGCGGATTCGTTAATGCAGGAAGTCTCGCAGATTTGCCACTCGGCAGCGGCGGAGACGGTAAACGTGTCACCCGGGGAAAGAGAGGCTGGAGGGGTGATCTTGATCAGAAAAACGGGGGAGCCAGGATAGGTGAAACTCTTTCCAAAATAGCCGTCCTTTACTTCTGGGACAGGCCATTGGATAGCCCCCGTGGTGGCTCCATCTGGCAGCGTCCATTCAATTTGTAGCGGTAGTTCGACACCTCCCGAGTTCTTGTAGTAGCTGTGCCACTCCGCCGGGTGCTCGAGTTTCAGCGCGACAGTAAAGGTTTCTCCAGGAGCCACCGAGCTACTCTCTGCGTAGAGAGAGGAGACCGATGCAATTTTTTGGGCGGAAAGGAGCCCGCTGAGGGCGATGAGGAAAAGAAGGATGCGCATAGCTGGGCGGATGAATATTTACGGAGAACGACCCCGCTTCCCCGGTATGAGAGACTGGCAGGGCGTTTCATCCAAATAAAAAAGCCGCAGGAATTTCTCCGGCGGCTTTTTGTAAAATTTGGTTACGTCAGCTTAGTAGCCGTTGTTGTAGCGGCGGCGTTGCTCTTGGTCTTGGGCGTTGCCGTAGAGTGCACCTGCACCACCGCCTGCGGCCGCACCGATTGCTGCGCCTTCAAGGGCACGTCCGGATTGGTTGCCGACGATTCCGCCGAGTGCTGCGCCACCGAGGGCACCGATTACGGCACCGCGCTGGGTGTTGGGGCCGGTTGGCTCGGCGCAATTGCTGAGACCAAATGCGGCGATTGCTGACATTGCGAGTATGGATAATTTTTTCATGATTAGTTTTGGAATTGCTTTTATTCTAGTCAAGATTTCCGCAGTTTCAAGGACTTTTGAGAGCTCCCTAAGGACAACCCGACAAAATACAGACGTTGCTCCGGAAGATAAATTCAACGGATTTCTCAGATTTTTTTGTGTGGCCACCAGTTTCGTCGCTTTCCGAATCGACACGAGGCACCTGCCGCTGTTTTGAAATGTGCGGGCTGTCTGGCAAGAGAGGGGAAAGGGCGGAGCCTTAAAGCAGGAATATGAATGATTTGTGGATCAATGGTGAGGTGACGGACGTTTCTTCAATCGGAGGAAACGAGAACCTGCTGGCTTTCCTGCGCGGCAACGGCAGGACGGGACGATTCACGGCAGCAAGGCTGTCGGTGAGCCTCCGCTGATGCTGTCACTGCATTCGGGAAGGCCGTAGACTTCTATCTTCCTAGCCCGTGCACGGCGGAGGCTATAAAGATGGCACTAGACAGCACGGGCAGCAGCCTCTTTCGCCGGAATCGGTGCCAGCGGGGAGAGGCCGAGTTTTGCTAGGAGGACTTGGTCTTTTTCGACCGAGGGGTTCTTGGCTGTGAGGAGTTTGTCCCCATAGAAAATAGAGTTTGCTCCGGAGAAGAAGCACAGAGCCTGGGCTTCGTCGGAAAGGCGGGTGCGGCCTGCGGAGAGGCGGACTTTTGCCTTAGGGATGGAGATACGGGCGACCGCGATCATACGGACGATATCAAAGGTATCGACCTGTGGGTTTTCCGCGAGCGGGGTGCCGGGCATTGGCATCAGCGAGTTGATCGGCACGGACTCGGGCTGCGGATCGAAGTTTGAAATTACTTCGAGTAGACGGAGGCGGTCGGTGATGGTTTCTCCAAGGCCGAGGATGCCTCCGCAGCAGACGGACATGCCGGCGTCCTGCACGTTCTGAATCGTGCGCAGCCTGTCCTCGTAGGTGTGGGAGGTGACGATGTTCGGATAGTGTTCCGGGGAGGTGTCGAGGTTGTGGTTGTATGCGGTTACTCCCGCTTCTTTAAGCTGCTTTGCCTCATCGGGGCCAAGCTCGCCGAGGGTGACACAGACTTCCATTCCAAGTTTGGAAACGTCCTGAATGATATCGAGAACCTGATCAAATCGTTCGGTGCCGCCACGAACGCCACGCCATGCTGCTCCCATGCAGAAACGTGTGGATCCTGTCTCGGCAGCGACTTTCGCGCGCTCCATGACATCGCACTTCGCCATCAGGCGCTCGGAATCGACCCCTGATTTGTAGCGAGCAGATTGTGCGCAGTAGGAGCAGTCCTCTGAGCAACCACCGGTTTTGATTGAAAGAAGGGTGCAGAGCTGGATTTCCGGGTTCGCCCAGTTGTCCTGGTGGACTTTTCGAGACTTTTCGATGAGTTCGAAGAAAGGGAGGTCGTGCAGGGCTTGTAGTTCGGAGAGGATCATTGGGGAAAATTTTAAAATGCTGAAAACTGAAATTCTGAAATTGGTGGGTAACGCGGAACTCTGATTTTAGCTTTTCAGCTTTCAGAGTATCAGCTTTTTCTTCACCGCGTCCAGCCGCCGAATCCTTGTGGCATTTGGCCGCGGCCTACCATGGTGTAAATCGTCTTGCCTTTTGCTCCTTCGAGCGGGACGCCCATGTGACGTTTCCAAACGGCGGACATGGAGGAGCCGGTGTGGCATCCCCAAGATTTGCAGTAAGCGTTGCGGGTGAAAATAGAGGAGTTGAGGCGGGGCATATCTCGCTCGTGCAGCCACGCTGTGGATACGGCCATGATGTCACTGCCGTAGTCGAACATGAAGGAGTATTTGTTTGAATGACCGAAGTAGTCGTAGGTTTCGACCGACTTGCGCGGGCGTGAATTGATTTTGCTGATGTAGTCGCCACTGGAGGTGAACCAGATGAGCGTGCAGTTTCGCTTGGCCGCCTGTTCCGCGATCCATGTGGTGTATGGCTTTCCATCTTCACGGCCACGAGCCTCATAGCCGGGGCGGTAGACTAGCCAGACCAGTGGCGCTTCCTTTCCGTAGGCGAGACGGATCTCGGCCATGCGCAGTGTCGATGCGCGCACGAAGTTTGCCCACCAGCGGTCGTGTCGGTCGTCCGGCACACGGTAGTTTTCCCATTTCCGTAGGGCGGGTCCGCCACAGACGATCACATGCTCGGCCTGCGCGGCCTGTGTGAGGAGGAAGAGAAAGAGGATGAAGGCCTTGATCGCGCGGGGCATGGGAAAAGTTACTTCGAGAGAGACCGGGCGGTCAATGGGGAACAGTCTCAACGGTCGCGATCAAAGCGGAGGATGCGCTCGCCGGGCTGGTAGTAATTCAGGCGGTCGCGCGCCTGAACCTCAAGATAAGCGGTGTCCTCACGCAAGGCCTGGAGTTGGATATCCTTGTGTTCCTTTCTTGCAAGAGCGGCTTCTTCACGCGCCTGGGTTTGGCGAAGCTTTGTTTGGAGTTTTTCATACTCCTCCTTCTGTGGGGTGGCGGTTGCTGCGATGAGCAGTCCGAAAGCGATGGCTACGCAGAAGCAAAGAATGCGATTGATGCCGCGAATCAGGCGCGTGGATGCCTCAACGCTCGCAAGCTTCTTTGCTGTGAATTTTTTCTTCGCCATCGCTCGATGAGCGATTTTAAACAAATGTTTGCCTGAATGTCAAGGAAAGCAAGGTAACTGCAGGGCTCACGGGATAAGTATTGCACGGGAAGGGGTTCTGTTTATCTTCCGCGACCCGGCCGTGCCGGATTTTTGAAAATGAAACTACCTCATGTGGCGATTGTCGGGGCGACGGGTGCCGTCGGCGTGGAAATGCTGCTCTGTCTGGAGCAACGGAACTTCCAACTTAGCGAGCTAACCTTGTTGGCTTCCGCACGTTCGGCTGGAAAGACGATGAAATTTCGCAGTGAGGACGTTACCGTCAAGGAACTCACACATGATTCTTTCGCTGGGATCGATATTGCGCTGTTCAGTGCAGGCGGCGGGATTTCCCTAGAATACGGCCCATCTGCAGCTGCTGCGGGTGCTGTGGTCATCGATAACTCATCTGCTTTCCGCATGGACGAAGGCGTGCCGCTCGTTGTGCCGGAAATTAATCCGGAAGCAGCCAAAAACAGACCGAAGGGCATCATCGCAAACCCGAACTGCACAACGATCATTTCCCTGATGGCTCTTGCCCCGTTACACGAAAAATTCGGTTTGGAAACAGTCATCGCATCGACCTATCAGGCGGTTTCCGGCTCCGGAGCACAAGGCATCGTAGAGCTCGAGGAGCAGGTGAAAGCTATTGCAAACGGTCAGGATTTCGAATCAAAAGTGTATCCCCGCCAGATCGCATTCAATGTGATTCCACAGGTGGATTCATTCACTGAGAACGGCTACACCAAGGAGGAAATGAAAATGCTCAACGAAGGTCGGAAGATCCTCGGGCACGATACCCTTAAAGTTTCCTGTACCTGCGTGCGAGTTCCGGTTTACCGCTCGCACTCGGTATCCCTCACCGCACAATTCTCCAAGGAACCCTCCGTCGAAGAGGCTAGGGCTGCTTACAAGGGCAAGCCTGGCGTGCAGGTCGTCGATAATCCTGCGAACAATGTTTTTCCCGTTCCTCTCGATACCACCGGCAAGGACGACTGCCTCGTAGGTCGCATCCGCAAAAGCCTCGTGCTCGAAAAGGCCCTGGATCTCTGGGTGGTCGGTGACCAGGTGCGCAAAGGTGCTGCGCTCAATGCGGTGCAGATCGCGGAGATTCTTTGAGCAAGGAGGGGCTCCGATTGCCGGGCGCTCAGCGAGACGGCCCTTCCCTGTGCCAGGTATTAATAGCCTGGCTTCCTACGCACCTGATTGGAGCCGCCGGAGCTCTTCCAGTGCGTCAATGGTTCTTCAACGCAGATTCCACCGAGATCCTCGGCTCTCGCCATGAAGAACGATTTCGCATTCTCTACTCCACGATTGTAGGGGAACGGTCCAATCTCCTTGAGGAAAAAATCTAGAAGAAAGCCCGTCTGAAAATCACTCATCTCCACTTCCAATTCCTCGTCGAGATACCGGCGCAAGGAATCGACGGCTTCCTTTCGCTCTTCCGGTGACAGGTCTGATGGCATTTTTTTATTTTTGAATGTTAAGGGGCAGTTGACTGCGGCTTGTCGTCCGCAAATTGATTGGAGGGTGGTTGGAATGCTGCCCTTACAAGTAATGAACCAGGTGATCAATAATTCGAAGGCAATTCAAAGCCTGCTGGTATTGGGTAATCATAAAGCGGTCACACCCACCTCTGGCGGCTAAAAATGTGGAAGTAGGCCGATGCTGCATTAGATGTCTTCAATCGTTCGATTCCATCCTGATCAAGTCCGCCAGACGAGAAGAACAATTCAGCTACAAAACGCGCTAACTGGTATGCACTTCGAGTCAGTCGCCGTCTTAATATGGATTCCTGCCACCTCTTTTTTCTCGCGCTGCGATGGGCTGGCTCGAACGAATGATATGGCTAAATCTCTATGGTTAAAGAGAAGGAGCCGGTGTTTCTTTCGCCCACTCGTTGGGGGAGGCAGTTAGCGAAAGAAATCGCCACTCAGGAGCCCGCGGCGGAAAAGGCTTTCCATGTGGGGGGGGCGGGGTGATTTTTTCTTGGTATGAATTTGAAAGCTTATCTGGATGGGACGGTGGCGGAGGTGGATGCGGCGATGGACGGATTCCTGCCGGGGGAGGATGTGAGGCAGGAAGCGATGCACGCGGCAATGCGCTACAGCGTGTTCGCGGGGGGAAAGAGGCTTCGTCCGGTGTTGTGCGTGGCGGCGGCGGAGGCTTGTGGGGGGAGCAGGGAGGATGCGTTCGCGGCTGCGTGTGCGCTGGAGCTGATGCATACCTACTCCTTGGTTCACGATGACCTGCCGTGTATGGACGATGACGATCTCCGGCGTGGGCGTGCTACGTGTCACAAGGTTTACGGGGAGGGGATGGCGGTGCTTTGCGGGGATGCCTTACTGACAGAGGCTTTCCTGATATTGACCCGTGCTAAGGGCGGTGAGCGTTACACGGTCGGCGATATGGTGGAGGAGCTTGCGATTACGGGAGGTAGCCGGAAACTGATAGGCGGACAGGTGCTGGATTTGGAAGGGGAGGGAAAAAAGCTTTCGAAGGAGGAACTCGTGAGAATCCACGAAGCAAAAACAGCTGCCTTGCTGACCGCTTCGGTGAAGCTGGGTGGCATGAGTGCGCAGGCGGAGCCGGAGAAGCTGGAAGCGCTGGCAAAGTTCGGCTACTCGCTTGGGCTGGCGTTCCAAGTGATCGACGACATCCTCGATGTGACTCAAACCACGGAGAAGCTCGGAAAGACCGCAGGCAAGGATGAAGCGGTCGAAAAGGCGACCTACCCCTCGGTCATCGGGCTGGAGGAATCTCGAATAGAGGCGGAGCGTCTGACCGGGGAGGCTCTGGCAGCGCTGGAAATTTTCGGCGATCAGGGATTTCGTCTCCGGGAAATCGCGGAGTGGATGCTGGGAAGGGAATATTAGGGATTAGGGGAATTCTGGACTCAGGCCTCTTTCGTCGCTTTTAGTTGAAGTTATCTTTCGTATGGGGCTAATTTCGCGTATCAAAAAGCGATCTTTTAGTCTGATGTTGGCGCGGCGGTATCTGAACCCGCGTCGTGCCGTCCTGTCTTCGTTCACGCTGATTTCGCTGGTGGGCGTGATGCTAGGAGTTCTGGTTCTTGTGGTAGTGATGGCGGTTTACGCGGGTCTCGAACGGGATGTGAAAGGCCGCTTGCTTGGCTTTACCCCGCATATCCTGGTGAAATCTCTGGAGTTAAACTTGCCCGAGGAAGAGGTGGATCCCGACGCACCCACTTGGCACGACCTTGCCGAAGAAGCGGCCAAGCTGGATGGCGTGGCCGCTGCGACTGCCTATGTGGCGGATAATGTGATCCTTGATGTCGGCTCATGGCAGCGCCCGGTGAGTTTTCGTGGTATCGATACCAGTGACGCAGTTCAAGTGGAGGGGGTCGCCGCGATGTTGGACTTGGAAAATTACCCGGAATCAACCGCCGATCTCGGTTTGGATGATAGGGCAGTGATTTCTTCCATCGTAGCTGAGCAGTTTCAGCTCCGTGTAGGCGATACGCTGCGGCTGTATTCCACGCGGAATTTTGAAGGTGTGATGGAAGCCTACAAGGCTACTGAAAAGCCCGTCCTCCGCGAGGCGTATCCGGATGAATGGGCACTCGCGGAAAAGACTTTCGGGCGTGAGTGGGAAAAGGCAGGGGGGCTTTTCACTGTGCCTACCGCCGAGCTGATTGATGTCTATAACGCGCTGGAATTCGTCTACAGTGAAGAGATTCGTGAACCCGAGCGCGTGTTGATTGAAAACCTCTTGCGTGCGATGGGAGAACGGGTGCACGAGGAAGACGAGCCGGAGGAACTTGAGTTTTTCCGGTTCACCACGGAGGTAAAGGTAGATATCGATGAGGCGTTCAACGCTCTGAGCGAAACGGATGCCGAGAAGCTGGATGGGGAAATTCTGAAAGGACTCAAGAGCCTCGTATTACCGAAGGAGGCCATCGTAGTCGGGGTGTATTCGGCTTCGCAAATGGCGGTGACTCCTGAGCTTTTCGTGCCTCTCCCACTGGCCCAAGATCTGGCGGGTCTTGGGGATGGGGTTCAGGGAATTGCGCTTCGTCTGGACGATGCTTACCAGGCGGAGATGATCGCAGAAAACGGCCGGAAATTACTCGGGCAGGATAGATATCTGGAGACCTGGGGCGACCAATACCAGGCGTTCTTTGCTCTCATCAACCAACAGCGGGTTATGATGTATTTCGCCCTTTCATTCATCGTTCTGGTCTCCGCGTTCTCGATGATGGCAGTGATGTTTACTGTCACGATCCAGAAGCGCCGGGAAATCGGAGTGATGAAGGCACTTGGTGCTGCCCCAGGACAGATCGTGAGAGTCTTCCTCTACCAAGGCATGATCCTCGGGCTGCTCGGTGCTGCCTTGGGAGTGGGGCTAGGGAGATTGGTGATCCATTTCCGAGGAGGCGTGCAGGAGGGGATGAGGGCGATTGGTTTTGACCCGTTCTCGGCATCGTTGACCGGATTCGGTGTCCTTCCCGCCCACAATGATCCGCTCGAGCAGGCGGTGATCGGTTTCATGGCTTTCCTCCTCTGTTCGTTGGCCGCCCTTGTTCCCGCATTTTTTGCTGCTCGCAGTGATGCTGCGAAATCCCTGAGGAACCTCTAAATATGGATTTTTGGATCATACGAGATGGAGAAAAGATTGGACCGTATCCCGATTACGAGATCCGTTCGAAAATTCAACATGGGGATCTTGAACGGGATTCCAGGGTTTGGAGCGAGGGTCTGGAAGGCTGGACAAAGCTAGATGGCATGGATCTGTTCCGTGAAGAATTCGAGAAACGAGATCCGAGATCCGAGCCTGATCCAGCGCCCGTGCCACCCCCGCTACCGATGGCTGCTCCCGCCCCCACAGATACAGTGAAGCCCAAGGCTTACATGATGTACCGTTTTTGGGCTAGGTGGCTCGATCTCACCGTATATGGATCGCTCTGGTGGCTAGGTTTGTATTTTTCTGGGAGGGATATCGGCGCTGTCTTGGGTAGTATTTGGATGCTGTTACCGATGTATATTCCGTGGTTTGTTCTGGAATCGTGGTTGCTTCATAAATACGGCACCACTCCGGGAAAATGGCTGATGGGATTGCGGGTTCTAAATGAGGACGGTAGCCTGTTGACGCTTCCGGCTGCCACCAAGCGTTCCCTACGGGTGCTGGTCAGCGGGATCGGGTTCGGATGGAACTACCTGGCGTTAATTTGTCAATTGATGAGCTGGTTCACGACAAGGCGCATCGGCAAACCGATCTGGGATTACCTTGGCGAGCACAAGGTGGTAGCTAAGCCGATAATACCTTTGAAAATCGCAGTCCTCGTCTGCGTCTTCGTAGTAAGCATGTTCCTACGCCTAGCAATCCAGGGTAGGCACATCGAAAAGATCATCGTGGAAAATAATCCGGAGATGAAACAATACTACGAGGTCTGGCACTGGATCTACCTGCCGGATCGGAGTGGGGATTGAGTAGGGCAAGGATTGGTTGCATTCTGCTGCCAATCACAGCGTAGCGGAGATGGAGGGACACGAAAATCAAACTTTCCCTCAAATAAGCATCGGGAAATAGCCGGGGATGTGTGCTTGGGTTGCTGGGCAGCAGAATGCAGCCCCTCGTGCGCTGCGTTTAGTTTCGGCGGGATTCTTCTTCTAGGAAGATCTCAGAAAGGCGGAAACAGCGGCGGGCAAGTTCACGGGCGTCGTTGTCGCCAATGAGGGCGACTCCTTCTTCGCTTACTTCCGCGAGGAAAATTTTCCATGCGTTTTTGGAAACCTTATCTGAGTCGAATTTGGGACGTTGCTTCTGGGCAGGGCGTTGTTTTTGTTGATCCCTACGTCCTCCTTGTTTCTCCTGACGTGGGCTTGATTCTTTGGAATCGGCGTCTGCTAGGTTGATTGTTGTCTCTTCGGAAACAGGCGAATCGCCATCGGAAGGCTCCCCTTCATTTTGGGATGATTTTCCTTTACTCCTGCGGCGACGGTTCTTCCGCTTTGGGTCGCCGGAATCTTCCGGGATCTCGCCCTTGTCCACAGCCTCGGCAGGTGGGCTGGAATCGAATTCCTCAACGGGAACTTCCTGCTCAACAGGTTTCGCTTCTTTCGCGGACTTTGCTGCTTTGCGAGGATTCTTGTTGGAAATTCGGCGAACCTTTGGAGTTGGTTCGGCTTCAGAGGCTGCTTCTTCAGTAGCTGGATTGGATTCGTCTGGCATATGCGGAAAAGGGAAACCGGGTGGATGCCCGGCGTCGAGAGAAATAGGAGGGTCGTGTGGGGAAAGGTCTTTCTGAAAAGACAGTCGCAAGACTCAATAATTGGCGTGATCGTCCTTACTTTTGGGGCCGTTGTCGTCGGTAACGCCATCCTGTCCCATGGAAAGGAGGTCGAAGTCTGGATTTACAGTGCCCGGATTGCGGTAGATGTATTTTGCGCCCCAAGGGTCGACGAGTGTCACATCCGCACCAGTATCTTCAGTCCATCCCTGCTTGTTGTTTTCAGGATCGAGTTGGGCGAGATAGATTTTAGCATCATTCACAGGGGGGTCTTGAGCCCCGTTGTAATAGAGTTCGGTGTAGAGCGAATTTGTTCCATTGTCATCTAGTGGATACTCGCCGTTATCGAGTTTGTATTCCTCGATGGCTGTTTCGAGGAGCTTGATCTGAAGCTCCGCCTGCGAGTTTGCCTGCTTGGTGATTACGTATTTGAAACTGCCAAGTGAGAGACCTGCGAGGATCACGATGATCGTGATCGTCACCAGCATTTCGATCAGGGTGAAACCGGACCGTTGGTTTTGAAGGGAAGGATTTTTCATAAGGATATGGATCTTGGGTAGTGAGAGACAAGATACGCTCGTTGTGGGGGATTTGCATCCCCTTATGAGGCATTACAGTTCGCTCATGGTGGAGATCATCTTGATGAGCGGAAGGAAGAGCGCGAAGACAACGGCACCGACCACAAGGGCGAGGATGACGATCATGATTGGCTCAAGAATAGAGGTCAGGGCAGTGACCGCGTTATCGACCTCGTCGTCGTAAACATCGGCCACTTTCAGAAGCATTTCTGGGAGCTGACCGGTTTCCTCACCAACATCGACCATGGAGATGACCATGTTCGGGAAGACGCCGGAAGAGGAGAGGGGGGTGACGATGGATTCACCTTCTTTAACTGCCTCGTGGACTTTTCCGATTGCTTCGGAGATGACGACGTTACCTGCAGTATCGCGGGTAATGTTCAGAGCCTGAAGGATGGGCACACCAGAAGTAACCAGTGTGCCTAAGGTTCGTGCGAAGCGGGAAACTGCGGACTTACGCTGAATGTCTCCAAAAATTGGTATGTGGAGCTTCATTTTATCAATGAAGTGGCGTCCACCCTTGGTTCTTCCGAGTGCGCCTAATGCCGCGTATAGGCCACCGAAGGCAATAAAGATCCAGACGACGTTTGGTAGGATGAGCGGGCGACCGAGACAGAAATCGGAGAAGCCGAAAACGATTTGGGAGATGAGCGGGAGGCTCGAATCCGTTCCGGCGAACATCTCCTTGAATTTCGGCACGATGAAGACCATCAGGAAGATCAGGATGGCGACGGCGATGAACATGACGATTGCCGGGTAAACCATGGCGGAAACGATCTTGTTCTTCAGCTTTTGCGCCTTTTCCTGGTATTCTGCGAGACGGTTGAGGACGACTTCGAGAACACCGCCGAGTTCGCCGGCTTTCACCATGTTCACATAGAGTTTATTGAACATTTTCGGATGCTGGGCGAGGGACTCAGAGAAAGTCGAGCCGCCTTGCACTGAATCTGCAAGGGAGCCGATGGTTGACTTGAGGGCCGGGTTCGGTTCCTGCTTTCCGAGAACGGTAAGGGAGCGGAGAAGGGGAAGTCCGGCATCAATCAGCGTTGCGAGCTGACGGGTGAAGATCATGAGAATCTTGGGTTTGACCGTGGTTTTGGTCTTACCAATCGTCATGTTCAAACCCTTGCCTTTTGCTTTGGCTTTCTTCGCCGGAGCCTTTCTTCCCGCTGTAGGTTTGCCTTTTCCTTCCTCGTGGATCTGGGTCGGGTAGAGGCCTTGCCCACGGAGTTTTTGGATGGCTTCGGCTTCGCTCGCTGCAGCGAGCGTTCCGTCGGATTGTTCCCCTTTTGCGTCGAGGGCGGAGTAGTTGAAATTTGGCATGGGGATTTTTTCGAAAGATTGTTTCTAAATAAAAGAGGACGAAATGAGGTTTGGCTATGGGAAAAACGTAGGAAAGAGCGAAAATATTGCGATTGCAGGCACAATGCAAAGATGTTTCGGGCACTTTTCTAGGTATATTTCAGAACCTCCTCGATGGTTGTCTTACCGAGGTAGATATTGCGTAGGCCGTCTTCGCGCAGGGTATTCATTCCAAGCTCGATGGCTTTTTGCTTGAGCACGACGGAAGGCGAGCGGTTGGTGATGAGTTCGCGGATCGGCTCGGTGATGTTCAGTAGCTCGTAAAGACCGGCTCGTCCACGGTATCCGGATTGTCCGCAGACATCGCAGCCGTTACCGGTGAAAAATTGCTTGTCGCCCAGTTCGTGCGGGGAAACACCGAGCTGGGAGAGGACGGCTTCGTTGGGTTCGTATGGGGTCTTGCACTCCTTGCAAATGGTTCTGACGAGTCGCTGGGCAAGAATGCCTTCGAGTGAGGCTGCGACGAGGAAAGGCTCGCAACCCATATCGACCAGACGGGTGATGGCACCCGGGGCGTCGTTGGTGTGAAGGGTGGAAAGAACAAGGTGACCCGTAAGCGCCGCCTGGATGGCAATCGTGGCGGTATCTTTGTCCCGCATTTCCCCTATCATGATGCGGTCTGGATCCTGACGAAGGAAGGCGCGGAGGATGCGGGGGAAATCGAGGCCAATGGCTTCGTTGACCGGGATTTGGATGATGCCGTCGATGTCATACTCGACAGGGTCTTCTGCTGTGAGAAGCTTGGAATCGATGGTGTTGATGCGGCGTAGGCCGGCGTAGAGGGTGGTGGTTTTACCGGCTCCGGTGGGTCCCGTGACGATGAATATACCGTTGGGCTTCTCGATGGTTTCCGTGATGTATTCGAAAATGCTATCGGGGAGGCCGAGATTTTCGAGGGTGAGGTTAACCGAGGAGCGGTCGAGAACCCGGAGCACGACGGATTCGCCATGGTGGGTTGGTAGGGTGGAAACCCGCATATCGACTTGTTTCTCGCCGATTTGCTTCACGATACGACCGTCCTGTGGGATACGACGCTCGGCAATGTTCATGTTCGCCATGACCTTGATCCGGGAAAGGATGGGGAGGGCGAGGTGAGCCGGCGGAGGTGCCATTTCGTAGAGTGCACCGTCAACGCGGTAGCGGATTTTGAAATCTTTCTCGAAGGGCTCGAAGTGGATGTCGGAGGCCTTTTCCTTGATCGCCTGATAAAGGACGAGATCGACGTAGCGGATAATGGGTGCTGAGTTTGCCTCTGCTTCGGCGTTGGCCGGATCAAATTCGTCGGCGCCTGCATCTAGCTGGCCTAGGATGTCTTCCATCGCTTTTCCTTCGCCACCGTAGCATTCGTTGATCTTAGCCTCGACGAGGTAGTCGGGAGCGACCACGACGATGATTTCGCGGTCGAGGGCAAAGCGGAGATCCTCTACTGTCTGCGGGTTGAGCGGATCTACGAGTGCGATGTGGAGTCCCTGGTCATCGAAGTTTACGGGGAAAGCTCCGTGGAGACGTGCGGTTCCTGCTGGAACTAGGGCTAGAAGGGCTTCCGGAGGAGTCCAGTCTTTGAGGTCAACAAGGGCCGCTCCAAGCTCGGATGCGACCACGGGCCAAACGTCGTCGCGGGATTGGACGACTTCGAAGTCAGCAAGAAGATCGGGGATCGTCTTCCCACTGTTTTCGACCTCAGCGAGGATCTCCTCGGCGAGTGAGGCATCGATCATGCCCCTGGATTGGAAAAGTTCTAGTAGTTGGCGGTTGTCCATGGGAAGGAAAATTCAACTTTCAAAATTCAACGTTCAATGAAGATGGAAGAATCTGGAAATGCTGGGTTTAAAGGAGGAAATTGAGATTTGAATTTTGAGATTTGAATTTTTTAATCGAAGTCACCCATGGTGGCGTGGACGACTTCGCTTGCGGAGGTGAGGCCGGAAAGGACTTTCCGGATTCCGTCCTCACGGAGGGTGCGCATGCCGAGTTCGCGGGCGCGGCGGCGGAGTTGGCTGGTGGTGAGTCCCTCGTTGATCATGGCGCGGACTTCGTCGTCGATATTGAAAAGCTCGAAGATGCCCATCCGGCCACGGTAACCGTTTCCACGGCATTTCTCACAGCCTACGGATTCGTAAATCGAGGCATCGGATAGTCGGGATGAATCTAGGTGTAGTGCGCGGAGTTCCTTTTCCGTGAGTTCGGCCGGAGCCTTACAGATCGGGCAGAGTTTCCGGACGAGGCGCTGTGCTAGGATAGAGCGAACTGCGGATGCGATGAGGAAAGGTTTTACCCCGATGTCTGCGAGACGGGCGACGGCGGAAGGCGCGTCATTCGTGTGTAGGGTGGAGAAAACCAAGTGGCCGGTGAGAGAAGCGTTGATGGCGATGTTGGCCGTTTCCGCATCCCGAATTTCTCCGATCATGATGATGTTCGGGGCTTGGCGTAGCATGGCGCGGAGGGCGTTTCCGAAGGTCATACCGATATCGGCCTTGACCATGACCTGATTGATACCGGGTAACTCATACTCGACCGGATCCTCGACCGTGATGATCTTTTTATCCGGTTTGTTGATGACGTTGAGGCAGGCGTAGAGGGTAGTGGTTTTACCGGAACCGGTGGGGCCGGTGACTAGGAGGATGCCATCGGGAAGGCTGAGAAGTTTCTCGAACTGCGCTTGGTCGTCGGAGAAAAAGCCGAGTTCCGGGAGCCCGAGTAGGAGGGCGGTTTTGTCGAGAATCCGCATGACGATGGATTCGCCGTGATTGGAAGGGACGGCGGAAACCCGGAGGTCGATTTCCTTGTCGCCCATTTTTAACTGGATTCGGCCATCCTGGGGAAGGCGTTTTTCCGCAATGGACATGCTGCCGCTCATCACCTTGAGACGGGCAATGATGGCTGGGAGGAGTTTTTTCGGATGGGTATCAACGTGGATTAGTTTTCCGTCCAGACGATAGCGGATGCGGACGGATGTCTCGAGTGGCTCGATGTGAATATCCGATGCTTTGAGACGGAAGGCTTCAGTCAGGGTCTGGTAAACGAGGCGGATGATTGGTGCGTCGGCGGCTTCGCTACCAGCTTCAGCATCGCCCGTGGAAACCTCAAAGGCGTCCTCAGCGGATTCATTTTTCTTTTCCTCCACATTGTAGAATTCCATCAGGTGATGGTTGATATCGCTGTGGGTGGCACAGGAGAGGTTCAGCTCGCGGCCGATGACGTGTGGAAGGCTGTCAAGTGTTTCGAAATCAAGGGGGTCCGCGACTGCAACGGTAAGGTACATCCCGTCATCGGAAACAGGGATGGCTCGGTAGCGCCGGGCGACGTCTTCGGAAACAGTAAGGATCACCGAGGGGTCGAAATGGAAACCAGCAAGATCGATGAAAGGGATGCCTGCGTTGGAGGCAAGTGTCTCGGCGACTTGGGTTTCGGTAAGGGCGGTATTGTTGATCAGATACTCTACGATCGTTTCCGACCCCGAAAGCGATGACCTAGCCGTTTGGATCTGATCCGTATCGATGGTGCCAGCTTCTGTGAGGAGCTCTGCGAGGTAATCTTCGTTGGAAAACACAGGGGATTTTTTATAAGGTGATGAAAGGCTGGTGAGTTTGCGGCGTAAACCGCGTATTGCTACCTTCTTAAGGTGGTCAAATGGGGGGGGGGTGTCAACTGGCCGTTCCTGAAATAATCGTTAACTCTGTTAGGGCGATGGGTCAGGGGGGATTCGTGATTCTCTGTTGCTTGAGGGCTTGGAAATAGCTGGCAGATTCTGCTGGGAGAGGGTCTTCCATTTCCGAAAAAGGTCGGATGAAATCGGCGAAGTTTGTGAGTTCTGGAGTTTCCATCCATGGTTCCGACCATTCGACAAGATCAGTGAAATTTACATCCGCCGTGATGTCCTGCATGCCGGGATTGCCATAGACAGCCTCACCTTCGAGACGTTGGTGGAGGAGGTAGGCGCGGAGCGAGCCTCGGGGCTGGCGATGGTAGAGGCGATCCACGGTGTCCCCGTAGTCGATGGTGAGCATTTCCCCCTTTTTCCAGTGAGGGAGCCACGATTCCAGCCAGAGCCGGTATGAATCGTGAATCTCGACTCTTTGTCCGATGGCGAATTTGCGCTGGAAGATGGAAGAAGAAGGGAGTTTGCCTGTTGCCAGTAGGATCTCTTTTTTTAGGTCGCCGTTGGGCGCGAGAGCGATCTCCTGCCAGCCGTCGTCAGTTTTTTGAAAAAGACGGACAGGGAAGGCATCCACAAGCTCGTTGGAGTAAATGACGGCGTTTCCCTGACAGGCTTCAAGCGCGGAGTGGATGGAGGAGTGGTGGTATGCGCGGTTCTTTAGAAGATTTTTCTGGCACCGGGAGAGGGCGGGGGATGATTCGACGAGGTGGAGGCTCGTCCGTAGCCGGAGGGTGAGGGGCAGTTTTCGAAAAACGTCTTTTGCGAGTGTACCGAGACCGGGGCCGACTTCGATCAGGTGGCGGCATCCTGTTTTCCGGAGGGCGCACGCGGCCCATGAAGCGATGGCGGCGGCGGGTGCTTGGGAGATTTGGGGTGCTGTTGTAAAATCGCCTCGATTCCCGATGCCTTGGATGTTGCGGGCATAGTAGCCCTTCACTGGATCGTGAAGGCAGTGAGTCATGAACTGTTCGAAGGTTTCCAAATTTTAACCTCTTAATTGGTGGCTGGGCTACTGGCTGGGGAAATGCTGAAGAGGAACCACAATGAACGCGGATGAGTATGGATCAGATTCTTGTGGCTGGGATTTTGGATTTTGGATTTTGGATTTTTGGCTGAGATTTCTCTTCATCCGCGTCCATCCGTGGTAAATTCTTCTGGTTATTTATCGGTGGAAGAGGAGCCACGGATGACATTCCTTGTGGCTCTGGTCTCTGGCTTTTTCAATACAAAACAACCGCGGCCTTTTCGGGACGCGGTTGTTTTGGGAAAACGGTTTGAAGCCGGAAGCTTACTTGGCAGCGGCAGTGCGTGCCTTGCGAATGAAGCTGTTTACGGTTTCGGATGGGTTCGCTCCAACGGCGAGCCATTTATCTGCTTTTTCAAGATCGATTTCGAAGTTGGTGCCTTCGAGGAGCGGATTGTAGATGCCGATCTGCTCGATGTAACGGCCATCGCGGCGCTTGCGGCTATCCACGGCGACGATTTTGTAATAAGGGCGGTCTTTTGTGCCCTTGCGGTTGAGACGGAGAGAAACTGACATGGTTTGGCTTGTTACTGGGTTGCCCCTGTTTGGGCGGGCGCGGAAAATGGTGGAAATGTAGCGGGAGGGCAAGCTCTATTTTCCTAAAGTTCAAAGTTCTAAAATCTAAATCTCAAGAGGAAGCCGGGAAATGAAAAAGCCGGATGGAAGACCATCCGGCTTTTGAGAAAGCAATTGTCCGCAGCGGCCTAATATTTCTGGGTGCGGACGTGACCGTAGTAGCTCTCGAAGCCGAGTTCCGGTGGGAATTCGGAGAGCCCTTCATGCACGTTCATTTCAATCCTGTTGTCTTGGCCGCACTTTTCGTAAGGTGGCTTGAAGGTGCCACGGTAAGTCGGGCAGGTGAAAGTGAAGAGCTCGTAGAAGCCGTAGCCGAGGCGACGGAACGCGCGGTTGGTGCCGTCAACCGCACCGTAAGACCAGCCTGCCTTGCGACCGTAGGTTTCGTTCTTGCGGACGATTTGCTCTGGGATTTCAACGAAGCCGTAGAGAATGTTGCTGATCGCACGTCCAAGTTTCCGTGTGGAAGTATAGTGGGAACCAGGAGGCGATTGGATATCCGCTACAGCGAAACCGCTGAGGGCGACAAGGGAAGTAGCTACAAGAAGGAGTTTTTTCATGCTTAAGGAAAAGTTAGGATTAGGGATGGGGGTTGGCAAGGAGAAGATTGCGGCAAGTCGAATTTTATTTCGGAAGATATTAGAGTTCGAACGAAAGGACTTTGAGGATGCCTGGCGTTTCGCGGAGGGCTTTAAGCAGTTCTGCGGTAGGCTCGGTATCGACCTCGATGACAGTGACCGCTGTTTTCTTTTCCTGATTGCGGGAGAGCGCCATGTTGGCAATGTTGACTTCGGCAGTGCCGAGGGTGGAGCCGATGACTCCGACGATGCCTGGACGGTCGTCGTTTTCTACGAAAAGGAAGCGTCCGGCCGATTTGGTTTCCACGTAGTGGCCTGCGATGTGAACGATGCGTGGCGAGTTTCCATAGAAGGTTCCTGCGACGGTGGTGGTTTCGTTTCCTTTTACTGCGGTAACCTCAATGAGCTCAGTGCAGTTCGTGGAAAGGGCGACGGTGGATTCGGTCACGCTAAGTCCGTGTGACTTGGCGATGGCCAGAGCGTTGATCAGATTTACCTGTGCCTCGTGGCTGGCGGATTCGAAGTAGCCGGTGAGGATCTTGCGGGTGACAAGTTCGGTATCCAGTTCGGAAACGGCACCGAGGTAGGAAACTCGGATCGAATCGCATTGCGCGGGAGCGATTTTCGAAAGGAGTCTTCCAAGCGAAGCCGCGAGATCGAGGTATGGGCCGACAGACTCGAGCGTCTTCGCATCGAGGTTGGGCATGTTGACCGCGTTACGAATTTCGCCGGTGAGGAGGAAATCCTTGATTTGGATCGCGACTTCGATGCCGACGTTTTCCTGTGCTTCTGCAGTCGATGCACCGAGGTGGGGTGTGAAGATTGTCTTCTTCGCCTCGAAGAGAGGGAAATCAGCTGGTGGAGGCTCGACTTCGTAAACGTCGAGTGCAATGCCTGCGAGGTGGCCGGCGTCGATGGATGCCTTGGCGGCCGCTTCGTCAACTAGACCGCCGCGGGCGCAGTTTACGATGAGGGCTCCGGGATTCATGAGGGCGATGCGCTCCTCGTTGAGAATGTGCTTGGTGTCAGGAGTCATCGGGATGTGGAGCGTGACGACGTCGGCTCCTTTGAGAGCTTGGTCGGCTGTCTCCGCGAGTTCGACTTTCAGTGACTGCGCGCGTGCGGCAGTAAGGAAAGGATCGTATGCGACGACGGTCATGCCGAATGCTTGAGCGCGTTTCGCGAACTCTGTTCCGATGCGACCCATACCAAGAATCGCGAGGCGTTTGCCGAACATCTCGACACCACCAAGGATCTTGCGATCCCATTTTCCTGAGATCATCGAGTGGTGCGCCGCGCCGATGTTCCGGGCGAGGGAAAGCATCAGCGCGAAGGCGTGCTCAGCGGTGGAAATCGTATTTCCAGAAGGGGTGTTCATCACGACGACGCCGTTGTCGGTAGCTGCTGCGCGGTCGATGTTATCAACGCCAACTCCGGCGCGGCCGATTGCTTTAAGGTTCTTCGCTGCGGCAAAAACGGCTGGAGTGACTTTCGTCTCTGAGCGGATCACGAGGCCGTGGTAATCACCGATGACCTGCAACAGTTCGTCCGGGGACATGCCTGTCTTCACATCAACGGAAATACCTTCGGCAGAGCGGAGGATTTCAACACCTTTTTCGGAAATCGGATCGGAGACGAGGACGCGGTATTTACTCATGGGGCGCTGTCGGTAATCGGTAAGCGCGCGGCTGGCAAGAGGAAGTGTGATCGTTTTGAAGAAAATCAGAAAAAAAGAAAGAATTAAGAAGGTATTGTGGGGAATAGCCAGATGGTGGGGCGTGATATTTTGATCGTTTCTGTAAAGTATATCGTCCAAGCCTTTGCGCCTTTGCGCGAGTCCTCCCCTGGAAATCGGTTCGCATCGCATTCGTATAGAAAAATCTCGGGCAAAGCCGCAGAACCGCAAAGGAACAAGTTTTCTGTTGCCGAACATTTTGTATTGAGTGCCGTCCACAAATGCTTTGGAGGCTTCTCTGCTTGCGTAAAATAAATGGCTCTTTGGTCTGATGATACGAACCGTTCGGTTTTTCCAAAATCACAAAACGTGAAGCGCAGCAGTATATGAAGGCGTCCTCGGCTTCGTGCCAACCATGGAGGCAGCTCACGGGGGCGATAGTGGCTGGATCGAGTATGAGATCGGCGTACACGTTCTCTCCATCGGCAAGGCGCCCGGGATGAACCCCAGTTCCGACGGGCCGAGCTGCGGACTTGAGTGTGAGAACTTCGAAGAGACCATCTCCGCTCTGAGAGCTGCGGGAGTCACTTTTACAATGGAGGTGTTGGAAACCCCTGTCTGCCACATGGCCGGTGTCCTTGATCCTGCAGGCAAGATGCTGCTCTCACCGAAGATTCGGGCGAAACGACTTCCGTAAAAGATGAAGATTTGGACAAGGTGCTTTGTAGTAAACTGAAGCAACGGGTGATGGATGCGCGAAGGTGATTGACCTGCGTGCTAGAGTCCACGCGTGCTTCACTGGTTTTCAGAAGGGAAATTCCCATTGTATCTCGCCCCGATGGCGGGTGTAACCGATCTCATTTTCCGCCGCATCTGTAAGGAGATGGGGGCGGATGTAATGGTGACGGAGTTCGTCAGTGCCGAGGGAATCATGCAGGCGGACGACAGGACTCGGAAATACACCGAGTTCGATGAGGGGCAGAGGCCGGTTGGCGTGCAGCTTTTCGGTGCGGACGGTGCACGGATGGGAGAGGCGGCGCGGAAGATTATCGATAAGGGCTTAGCTGGAAGAATTCCGGATTTCATCGATATCAATTTTGGTTGTCCGGTGAACAAGGTTGTTTCGCGCAACGGAGGCTCATCTCTACTACGCGACTGCCCGCTTCTCGCGAGCGTGGCGGAAGGGGTTTCGAAAGCGGTAGGGATGGATGTGCCGGTGACCGCAAAAATCCGGATCGGCTGGGATGCGGATTCGGTGAATGCGGTGGAGGTCGCAAAGACCTTGGAAGACTCTGGCATGCAGGCAATCGCGGTTCATGGGCGGACGCGTGCACAGGGATATTCCGGCGAGGCGGATTGGGAAACGATTGATGCCGTGGCGCAGGCCGTATCGATCCCTGTAATCGGGAACGGCGATATTTCAAACGGAGAGGATCTCGCGAAACGCAAACGCGAAACCGCAGTATCAGGAGTGATGATTGGTCGGGCAGCGATGCAAAATCCTTGGGTTTTCCGCGAGGCCAAGTATTTTCTGGAAACTGGCAATGTGATGGAACCAGTGCCGTTGGAAGAACGCTGGGTGTTGATTTTGCGCCACTGCCGTATGGCGGTGGAGAGCAACCGCTACGGAAATGAAAGGCAGACGCTGACGGCGATGCGCGGGCGATTGATGGCTTACTGCAAAGGCTTTTCTGGAGCTAAGGATCTGCGTCAGAAGCTTTGTCAGGTGGATTCAGTGGCTTCTGTTGAGGTGCTTGCCGAATACTCGCTTTCGACCCGGATTGAAGACATGGCCTGATTTTGGTTTCTGGAGGGCAGTGTGGATGTTAGGGCTGCATTATGAAAAAAGCATCTCGCATCCTTTTACTTTCAGTCTTCATGCTCATTCCTGTAATTCAGACAGGCTGCGTGGGTTTCTATGGCACCCGTAGTACTTATGGCGGACAGGATGGCGCGGAGGTGAACGGGGCGCGGGTTTCCATGTCGGTCAAACCAGAGGGAACGAGCGGTGGAACCTATGCGCTGAGTGCGATAGTGGTGGGTGTCGCCATTGCAAACCTTGACGGCCCGTTCCGCTGGCGAATAGAGGCGGAGGGGAAGGAAGGCATCCACGAGGCGATGTATGTTCAGCGCCTGCGCATTCCGTTATTCCTCTTTGGGGAGATCAGTTGGTGGAAATTAGATTCATTCCGGTGGCTGGTTGTAGGGTAAGGCCAACGGGTTTCAGTGGGCGCCGGAGATCGAGCCACCCTGGTGGACGGCAACGATCACGCGATCCTGCTTTTTCCAGAATTCGACCTTTTCTTCCGGGAACGGGACTTCTCCGGAGGCTTGGTCGAATGTGGTCTCGTGGGTGGAGATCCAAGTAGGATTCCGTGTCAGAAAATCACGCCAGGCTAGCAGAGTGCCGACCGGGCGGGCACCCACATTCTCACTCTTCAGCGCAGGAACAAAGAGGACGGCTCCTTTGGGGACGAGAGTCCAGTGCTGCCCGTCATGAAGGATCTCAGACTGGGCGATGATGGATTGGTTTCCGGAACGGGCGACAACACGAATCAAGTCGCGGTCAACGCTGAGCGTTCCGCGGGGGATGTCGGTTTGTTGGGACAGGGCTGCCGCGATGGTCGCAGCCAAGATTCCGCACGTCAGCGTAAGCCGACCTACGGCACGGATGTGCACGTTTGCTTTCATATACTCAGGGGGTGGGGGTGAACAGACTGGTAACCGCCGTGGGTGACAGCGGGTGCTCGCAAGCACGCCTTTGTTAAACCCTGTTTCCCCCTGAAGCTCAATATATGCTGATAGTATTACGCGATCGCGTAGGGTAGTGTTTTGCAGGAGGGACTTTCCTGGTGAGCTGTAATCCTCTGATTTTTAGCTAGTAATGATGATGTCTATGTTTTCTTAATGATGTTGAAGTAGAGAAAGTGTTTATTTTTCGGTTTATCAAGAAATCTTGAGTTTAATGCAATTCTCGGGTTTTGGGTATCGATTTTCTTAGGAACACAAGCAATTGAGAGGTTGCCACGGTGGGGACGTGCGGGTAGGCTTCCGAGTGCTCACGAAGTATGGATATTCCTTGGTCGTGCTGGTTCTGGCGGGTCTTACAAACGCGCAGCAACTTGAGACGGTTTCCTCGACTCAGGTAAACGGGAGGGTTCCGGCTAACGCGAACACTTCTGACGCTCCGAAGTCTGCCAATGAAGGGTCGATCCTTACCCGAAAGGATGCGCGCACGATTACCCTGAAAATTCCCGCACCCCGTGGGCAGATCGTCGATCGTATGGGTGAACCCTTGGCGCAGAATGAGGTAGCCTACCAAGTCTCACTTCAGTTCGAGCAGTTTCAGGATGTAGACCGCGATTACATCGTATCATGGGCGAGGGAGCGGATGGGGAGACTCAACGGGCTTGTGGAAATCCTCTACGAAAAAACTGATGAAGAACTTTACGCTCATTATAAGGACAGGCGTTGGCTGCCGCTTTATGTCAGTAGCCAGATCCGCGAAAAAGAGGCGAAGCTGATCGAGCCGAAACTGGGTTCCGGTCTGGTTCTCTCACCGGTATATCGCAGGGTGTATCCGGAAGACGGTCTAGCCGCCCACATCCTTGGTTATGCCGGGAGCGTCGGGAAGCTGCCAACCGGACCGATCAATTACAATGAACCTTTGTGGGAGGAAAGCGAAGGGCGCGCGGGCTTGGAGAAGCTTTACGACCGACAACTTACCGGCGAAGCAGGGATGAAGCGCCTTCTGTTCGACGAGAAAGGGAACAAGCTTCTGGAAGAGCAGGTCAAACGCCCGCGTCCGGGTGGCACTGTGGTGACAACACTGAACCTAAAATGGCAGAAGCTAGCGGAAAAGGTTCTCAGGAAAGGCTGCGAGCGCGGCGCATTTGTAGTGATCGATGTCATCACTGGCGAGGTGCTGGTGATGGCCTCACGCCCGACTTTTGACCTGAATGTTTTCATTCCCGGAATCAGTTCTGAGGATTTCAAGGCCTTACAGGATGATCCTGGCATTCCCTTGTTTGGCAGAGCATTCCAGTCCGCATACCCGCCAGCCTCATCCTACAAGCCGGTCGTTGCTCTAGCTGCTTTGAATGACGGGGTGGTGGCGGAATTTTCGGAAGTCTATTGCCCCGCCGCCATCAAGATCGGCAAGCATACCTTCAAGAACTGGTCGAAGAATCCGGAGGGGAATATCAACGTGAAACGAGCGCTCGCACGCTCCTGTAACACATGGTTCTACCAAGTCGGGATCGACGTGGGTCCGTCCTCATTTCTAGGTCTTTCCCGCAGACTGGGCATGGGTAAGAAGTCAGGTCTTCCACTTATTGGTGAGACTTCAGGCCTGATTCCTACAAATGAATGGATGCTAAAAAACGAACGTCGCCGCATCCTCGATGGCGATACGGCGAACATGTCCATCGGCCAAGGAAGCCTTCTGGCATCTCCGTTACAGGTGGCGCAAATGATGGCAGGTATCGGCAATGGCGGGGCGCTTCCCAAGCTCTCGTTGGTGAGCCAGGTTCAGGATACTAGGGGACGTGTCGTGAAATCCATGGTTCCGGAGAGGAGAAACTGGCTCGGCGTTGATAGAATTGCGGTAGAGATTGTCCGTGAAGGAATGCAGGACGTTGTGGAGAAAGGTTACGGAACCGGGAAAAGTGGAAGACTTAGCTACACCAGTCTAGCTGGAAAAACCGGAACCGCCCAATGGGGTCCGCCACGTCTGAACCAGCGGCTTGCATGGTTTGCCGGATTCCTGCCGGCGGATAACCCGCGCTATTCCTTCGCCGTTCTCTACGAGGGGAAACCAGGTGAGGCCGTTTCGGGAGGTCGGAAAGCAGCCCCGATGGTGCGAAGCTTTTTCGAACCGCTGGAAGATGAGATCAAAGAGACCATCGCTCCACCGATGAAGGCTTTGGTTGTTGGTGAAGAAGGAGTCGATCGCGAAGGCCTGAATATTGGCGGTGCTGATGTTCTAAAAGCGATTCCGCTGGATGAGTTCGATTTTGAAGACGCCCAGCGCGCGATTCCAATCGACGAAAGCGACCTTGAAGGTGAGGAAGTCAGTGAAGGCTTCACCGATGGCGAGTGATCACTTGAAGCGCACGAGAACCGGGCGGTGATCCGATGCGGTTTCCCATTCGGGATCATCAATGATTCGCGACGCATTCTTATCGACTCTACGTTTCAATGGTTGTGACACGGTCACGAAATCGATTCTGCTGTAGATGTCCTGATAAGCCCAACAGTGAGTCCAAGATTCTCCGCGGCTGTCTTTTACATGGATCGGCGAGAGATACTCCGGCGTACGATAGGTACCGAAAATTGCCCGAGTGCTCAGGCTACGGGTGGTATCGTTGAAGTCTCCGTAGCAGACAACCATGGCCTGCGGATCACTTGCAAGTATGGCATCGATGTGTTTCCGGGTGTGCGCCGCCTCATCGATCCGCAACAGAGCCTGGTTGAACTCCGGTGTGTTTCTTTTGGATTTTAAGTGGAGCCCGATGAAACGAATTTTTTCGGTCCCGACTTCAATGGTCACGTCGAGCATGCCGCGTTGCATGGAATATCCTTTTCCTGGGATTGCGAGGGAGGGGGACTCAGTGGAAACGATGGGAAAACGGGAGAGTATGGCCAAGTGGCGAACGGTATCAACACCTCCCGTGTGATAGGTATGGGGAAGATCATGCCCCGCTTCCGCCATTAGGAGCCGGATTTCTTCTACGTCTTCCTTGCTTCCAATCTCACTTAGTCCGATTACATCGGGATCAGCTTCGGCGAGGATTTGGATGACCGCCTCCTTCGCCTCTGGTTTTTTCGGAGGACTTTGGTTTGAAATCAGCCAGTTTTTTACGTTGTAGGTAATGAAAGTGAATGGTTTCGCCCCGTCGCTAATCTTAAAATCACTCGATTCTAAACTGTCAGGAGTCTGCGAAACGCTTGAAGTGCTCCTCCAAGGCGGAGTGGAGTCGATACGAAAGAGCGTCAATCCACCAATCGCAACCGCGAGTAGCAGGATGGGAAAAAGGACTGCCGCTGTGATGGAGGGCTTCGTCATTTTTAAGGAATGTCCCAATCAGGCGAGGAACAAATCCTGTTTCAGGCAAGCCGGGTTCAGGCGTCGTGAGTTTCCTTGCTTTTAGCAGGCTTCGGGACGGAAGATTTTTCGCTGTCTTCACTGCGGACTTCTTCTTCGGATCGGGTGATCTCGCGTTCGAATTCTTCACGCGCTTTCTTGAATTCACCCATGCTCTTACCTACGCCGCGGGCGAGTTCCGGAAGTTTCTTCGCTCCAAAGAGGAGGAGAACCACAACGAAAATCATGATCATTTCCGGCCCTCCGATCGGGCCGAGGAATGCGAGGTATGTACTGCTCATGCCGGAAGGCTACGTTGGGAGGGCGGCTCACGCAAGTGGCAAGAACTGTTGCCTGTCAAATTTAGTTTGAAAGGATCTCAAAAGGCCTGCGGCGGGCAGTTCCTTGCTTTTCCTCCAGCCATCCGGAGGTTTCCGTGTGGAATGAGAGGAAGGTGTTCAGGCTTGTCCAGGCTTCCGGTCCAGCGGGCGCAGAGAAGGTCAGGCTGAGATTCCCCAAGGGAAACCGGTCCGCCTCAAGGTTGTTGAGCTGAATGTGCCCTGAAGCCGGTGCGTCGGAGCCATAGCTCACATTCGAAAGGGTGCCGGAACTGTTGTCCGAACCAGTCCACGTTCCCTCGTTCCCATTCAAAACCAAATCGATGTAGAATGTGTCAGATTGGTGGATGTGCAGTTCAGTCATTGTCTGCGGAGCAAGCGGGATTTGCTCGTAGCTGACGGATGCCATAGCGATAAACGCACTGGGAATATCTACGTTCGTAAAGGTGTAGTCAAAATCCTCTTCTACTTCAACGCTGAGCAGGTGCTGGGGTTGGAACCATTGTTGGAGATTTGTGGAAATAAGTATGAAGTGGTTCGCCTTCGCAGCACGTTTAAATCGGATTCCAAATGTTTTGGCGATCGTGTCCCTTTTTGCCGAATAGGGAACGTTTGAAACGGTTGGTAAACGCAACGAGGAGTCGTCAAAATCGAAACTGTCAGCATCTGGACCGTAGATTACCACCGAGTCCATGATGATGGGTGTGAACGGCTTGTCATTGAACGAGTTGGGATTTGCGTTGGGATCAGTGTTCGTGCTTCTGTCTGTTGGGTAAGTAGTGCTATTTTTGAAACCATCGATAATCGCGGTTCCAGATGTGACCATCCCGAAAATCGAATGCTTGTCATCAAGCTCTGGTGTAGCTCTCAGCGTGATGAAAAACTGGGAACCACCCGTATTTGGGAAGCCACCTTTCGCCATTGAAAGCACATATTGGGACGAATGCCGGAGGTCGGGATGGTATTCGTCGAGAAAGGAATAGCCCGGTCCATCCGTTCCTTGTCCATTAGGGGAACCTCCTTGGATCACAAAGTTATGGACGAGCCGATGGAAGGTCAGCCCGTCGTAATACGGCGTATTTGTCCGGATCGCACCGTTGGTGACATCGATCCAAGGCCGTTTCCCTGTTGCGAGCCTGATGAAATTGGCACAAGTGCGCGGGGCTTTCTCATGCTCCAGCGTAACGGTGAACGTCCCTAGCGAGTTGCCACCGCTGCTGACGGTGAAGTCCGCGTAAATCTGTGCGTTTACAGACGAAGTTAAGACGATGAAGAAAGATAGAAGTGCGCGCATTGGGTTTTGTGAGAGTTTAGGAGAGCCGGTCACGGAAATCTTCGTAGCTGAACTCCCTGATAATTTCTACTGAGTTATTTTCGTGAAGAAGAGCAATGGCAGGATGTTTCACACCGTTGAAGGTTGTGGTCTTGACCATCGTGTAGTGAGCCATGTCGTCAAATACAAGTACATCGCCTGCCGTGAGTTCGCGGGGAAAGCTGTAATCGCCGATTACGTCGCCCGCAAGGCAGGTTGGTCCGCCGAGGCGGAACACGTGATCCGGCTCGTCCGTGAGGAAGCTGCCTTCCGTAGGATGGCTGGCGAGGTGATAATTTTCGCCATCGAGCATCACGGCAGGCGGATGGCATTTGTCTGCGGGTGCGGGATCGACGAGGAAAATATCCGGCCTGTAGGGCATTTCGATGACATCCGGCATGTGGGCGGTGGCGGAGACATCGAGGATAGCGAGTTTGTGGCCGGCGGATTCGAAGACGTCCATCACGGTTGCGCGGAGGACGCCGGAATGGATCGCCACGGCCTCGCCAGGCTCCAGCCAGACCTCGAGGTTGTATTTCTCACGGGTCTCCTTCACCAGCCGGATGAGGAGTTCGCGGTCGTAGAAGGGTTTTGTGATCCAGTGACCGCCGCCCATGTTGAGGTAGGTGAACTGCGGATTGTTGAGCAGGTATCCGAATCTCCCGTCCACTGCCTTGAGCGTGCTTTCCAAGTCCGGCGAATCCTGTTCGCAGAGGGTGTGGAAATGGAGGCCGGAAAGCCCTGTCAGATCCGCACCCTCCAGTTGGTCCGCAGTGATCCCAAGGCGGGATCCGGGAACGCAGGGATCGTAGATCGGTGTTTGGCCGGTGGAGTGTTCTGGATTGATGCGGAGGCCGCATTGCAATTCCCCGGAGATGAAGCGCGGGTGGGCGAAGATGGTTTCGCGGAAGCGGAACCACTGGGACAGCGAATTAAAATCGAGGTGGTGGGTGAATTTCAGCAGTGCAGCGATATCGGCCTCATCGTAGGCCGGTGAGTAGGTCACGACGTGTTTCCCGAAATGGTCACGGGCGAGCATCGCCTCCCAGAGGCCGGAGGCGCAGCAGCCATCGAGCTCGCCGCTGATGTGGGGGTAGGCTTTCCAGCAGGAGAAACCTTTCTGGGCCAGCACGACCTTGCATCCCGCGGCGTCGGCGGTTTCACGCAGGATCTTTGCGTTTCTCCGGAGGGCCGTGATGGAAATCAGGAACATGTCGCTCAGGCGAAAAGTTCGCGGGCGGTGTAGGCCATGCCGATCGATGCGGCGGCGTCACCACCCTCTGCCCACTCGAAGTCGGTGGTTGATTTCTCCGGCTCGATCGGGCTGTGGCGGTAAACTGACCAGGCGCGGTCGTTGAAGCCTTCCTTGACCCAATCCAAGAATTGGTCGCGGAACTTCGCCTCGGCAAGCCCGCCGCCGAGGACGATAAGGCCGGGATCGAAAACGCGGACGAGATCGGCGATACCGTAACCGAGGATGTGACCCTGCTGCTTGAAAAGCGAGATGGCGAGTGCGTCGCCGTTTTCCGCAAGGGTGCGGAGTTGGAAGGCCTTCTCTTCGATCGTCCCGGCGGCGCTGTTGAGATCATGGAATTCCCACTCGGGCTTCCCGAGCTCGATCCGGAGCCGCCTGCGCAGTGCTACCAGTGAGACCCATGCCTCCATGCAGCCGGTGAGGCCGCAGGTGCAATTGGGGAGCGAGCCGTCGTCCTCACGGAAGGGCACGGAGATGTGTCCGACCTCAAGCGCAAGCCCGTTGGCACCCTCGTAGAGATGTCCGCCCGGCAGTACGAAGCCGCCGCCGAGCCCGGTGCCCGGCGCGACCAGCAGCAGTCCGCCGAGGTGCTTGTTGCGGATCGCGTATTCGCCGACGGCGGCGGCGTTGCAGTCGTTGGTCATCGTCACCGGGATGCCGGTGCGCTCCCTGAGCTTGGTGCAGATGTCGGTGCCGACCCAATCTTGGCCGAGGTTTGCCCTGCCCCAAATCACCCCGTTGGAGGATGGAGCGGGCACATCGAGTCCGATCCCGCCGATATCCTCCACCGTGATCCCGGCATTTTCGCAGAGCTCGCTGATCGCGATGTCGAGCTGCCCGAAGGTGGCTTCAAAGCCGTTTTTTACGAGGCTCTTCACCTCCACGATGCCGCCCACTTGCTTGCCCGTTGGGTCGATGATCACGGACTTGATCGTGGAGCCACCGATATCCAGTCCTACGAAGTGCTTGGGCTTTGACATGTCAGCAGGGTGTTGTCTCCGGGCGAGGGGAGTCAAGATGGAAGGGGTTTTCAGGAGTCGGGCTCCATTTTGAAAGTTTTAGTTCAGGGAGACCTTATGAGCTAGGGAAGATGCTGTCTGTCCCCATTCTTGAGTCCCGGCAGGGACGGCAGACAATAACCCTGCGGTGCAGCACAGCGGAACCCGGAGTTTGAGCTTTCTAAGCATCTGCTGGCAAGGGGGCGGCCCGCCACTTGTCCGGCAACCGCCGCAGCCCGGAAACGGTACGGCAGGTGTGCGGCAAGCGGCGATGGTTGGGGAGGAGGTGATCATGCTGACGCGTGACAGGCAGATGACATCGTCGGATGAGGTGGATACGATCTGGTGAAATTTCAGACTTTATTCAAAGGGGTAGACAACGAAATATGAGTTCAAGCGAAGAAATCATCGCCTAAGACAACCATCATGAGGCGTAAATTATTCACACTGGTAGCGATATTGACCGGATCCTTCACTGCCGCAGATGCGGAAGTGGAGAGTGATTTCCATCAACCCGATGTCATCCAAAAAATCGCCTTCGGCTCGTGCAGCAATCCGAGGAAAGGGAAAACTCCGATGTTTGACGCGGTTCGGAAACACAAGCCAGATGCTTTTATTTTCCTCGGCGACAACATCTACGGCGACACCGAGGATATGGAACTTCTGCAGAAGAAGTGGATGGAACTCGGAGATGTTGAAGGATTTCGCAAACTCCGTGGAAACACCACCGTGATCGCGACCTGGGACGATCACGACTACGGTGTCAACGACGGGGGGAAATCCTACAAAAAGCGTGAGGAGTCGCAACGGATCTTCCTCGATTTTTTTAAAGACCCAGCCGATTCGCCGCGGCGCAAACGTGCTGGGGTTTACGGTTCCTACACCTTCGGCACTCCCGGAAAGATGTGCCAGATCTTGCTGCTCGACACCCGTTACTTCCGCGACGAATTGCCACGGGCGAAAGGTCCGAAAGCGAAAGGAACCGTCGGATGGTACGTGCCCACTGACGATACCTCCAAGACCCTTCTGGGTGAGGCGCAATGGAAGTGGCTCGACGAACAGCTCCAGGTTCCTGCTGACATCCGTATCATCGGTAGTAGCATTCAGGTGCTCGCCCATGAAAAGGGCATGGAGAACTGGGGCAACGTCCCGCACCAGAGGAAACGTCTTTTCGAACTGCTTAAGAAGCACAAGGCGGATCACACTTTTGCGATCTCGGGCGACGTCCATTTCGCCGAGCTGTCGAAGATGGATTTCGAAGGCTATCCGTTTTTCGATCTCACCAGCAGCGGGATGACCAATACCAGCAAGAGTTGGGCCGCCGCGAAAAACTCATTCCGTGTCGACGAATCGCATCCGGTTCAAAACGCCGGCCTGATCGAAATCGATTGGGCCGACAAGTCGCTTGAACTGAGCATCATCAACAAGGATGGCGAAAAGGTTCTTCATCATCCGCTCAAATTCTCAGAGCTGGAATTTAAATAGAACGAAATACCAAATAGGTGTATATGCGATCGCACCCGGCATTCCGTTACTTCGTCATATTTTCCATATCGCAATCACACGCTTCCAGGAAAGCGATGCCCGACCGCTGTGGAACAAGAGAATGAGCTGACGGACGCGGGGTGTTTCCGGGGGCAAACGGGGAAACTGTCCGCCCTGGATTCGGCTGTCGGGTGATCGGATCTCGTTCGGCCTAGGGGGTAAACTTTTTCTCCGTCACGCCGTAACTTCGTGGAGCTTGCGCGCTCTACGGGTGGGCTAGTTGAGGCCGTCTGGTGCCAGCCCCTCCTGTCTGGTTCAGTCGGTTAGGTAGAAGTCGAAGGTGTTGACGATTTTGGTTTTGACGAGCGTTTCCGTGTTTCACCTGCTGTATCATACTGGTTTGACGATCAACGTCGCGTCGGTGTCCGCGCTCAGTATAACTACGATCACTTCTCCGGCGAGTAACAGGAGAGTTTCGAAGTGGTTGAGCGAATCGATCGAGATCGAGATTCCGGCGGTGATGCCGCAGTCGATTGAATCCGGAGGTGTGATGACCTGATTCGCGCCGCTGCCGTTCATCGGGGGTGATTTCGTGCCGGGTGTTTCTATCGACGACCGGGTGTGGATGATAGGGACATCCAGGTCGCTCGCGGAGGGCTTTTCGAAGTCAATGGAGACCGTAGGAAGCGCAGGTGAAACAGGGGTGATCTTTGAGGTCGATCTGGAGCGACTCGTCAGTTGGAGCGAAGAGATCCGCGTGGCTAATGAGGAGGTGATCGATTCGCTAGCCGATGAATTGCTGGAGGAGACAGAGGTTCCGGAAGGTTTCGGTTCCAGCGAGGGATTGATCGAGGGATTGAAGGAGCTGAAGCGGTTCAGCTATCGGAATTGGCTTGAGGGTGGGAAGCCAAGGAGTCGCTATAAGTTTGAGTTCAAGGTCACCGAATAGAATCTAACTAGAAGTAAAAGATCAGGCCGGTGGTGATGCCGTGGTCGAATTCGAGTTTTGAGGAAAAACCTTGCGGCCACGAAGATGGAGGTTGTCGGTCGGGGCGGGATCGGCCTCCAGCTGCGAGAGCTCTTTGAGCAGGGTGGTGGGATCCCAGTCGCGTTTGCTTTTCGTGCACAAGGCTCCGCCACGCCAGTAGCTTTTGCTAGGGAGTCATGAAGATCCGCCGTGCCTAGCCGCTGAGTTGGCTGGGGATTTGTTTTGAATTGCCTTGGTTTCCAGCGTGATTTTCAGATCCATGCCAGAGGCTTAGGAAGCCAAATAAATAGCGAGTTTGTTTTGGCGATGTTCCCAAGCTGACGGTACTTCGTGCCAATTACAAATAAAGGGGTGATGAGGTTGGCGTTATCGCGACTTTTACACTAATGCGACTTAATTACGTTATTTGCTTGTGCTGAGCTGAATCAGCCATATGCTCAGTGCATGAAGAAATTTCTCAATGCTTTTATTGGCTTGGTGATGGTGGCCGTTCCGCTTTCCGCAGCGGAGTTTAAAGTTTCGGCGCTTCATCCATTGATGGCGGATCTTGCGAACCAGGTCGGTGGTGAGCGGGTGGAAGTCTTTGATCTAGTTGGTGCCGGTGGAAATCCGCACCGCTTCCAGCCGAAACCATCGGATCTCAAGAAAATGCAAGCCTCTTCTCTGATTCTCGCCGGGGGCAAAAACCTCGAATCCTACCTGGGTCGCATTCGAGCCAGCCTGCCCAACGTACCCATCTTGGAAGTCGGCCGGACAATTCCCTCGCTGACTGTGGGTAAGGATGCAGTTTACACCTGCTGCCCGCATCATTCCCGTGCAGGGGCGCTTGACCCGCATTGGTGGCATGGAATTGCTAATATGAAACGCGCAGCGCGCATCATCGCGACTGCGTTCGGTGGAATTGACCCTGCGGGGAAGACTGAATACAAGAATCGAGCGGTTGCGTATGGCAAGCGTCTTGATGGGTTGAAGAGGTGGACGAAGAGCGAACTTTCGAAAGTGCCTCGCGGCCAGCGCAAGCTGGTTACCGCGCACAATGCATTCGGCTACTTTGCCAAGGAGTTTGGATTCAATGTTATCGCCGTGGCGGGACTTAACAAGGAGCAGGAAAGCACTCCACAAGATTTAGCGCGGACCATTGAATCGGTCAAAAAATCTGGAGTGCCAGCTATTTTTCCCGAGGAGGGAGCCAGCCGCAGAACCGTCGATTCGATTGCCCGTGCCACTGGTACGAAAGTCGCCTCTCCGCTCATCTCGGACGGTAACGGGACGAGAAATAGCGCCGGTTTCGAAGGAATGATCCGCAACAACGTCAACGCTATCACCCGCGGCTTCGGAGTGAATTGAACCTGAGATGTCTGGGCTTACCTCACCTCTGATGGCGACATTGGTCGTCTGTGCCGGAATGGCCGCGATCGCGGTGCCGTTGCGTGAACTCACGTCGCGCGATCATGTTTCTGTGGCTGGGGTATCCGGTGGCGAAGAAAATTCCTATGCCCATGGAGACGACTACGGCCAAGATATCAGCGGCTTTCTCCAGATTAAACTGCTAGCTCCGGCAAAGTCCCTACGTGTTTCCACCACTGATGGCGATCTGCTGTGGAATGCGGAACATCTTCCCGCCGGAGAAAGCCAGACCGAAGTTGATTTAGTATTGATCGAAGATTCCTTGGAGCTTCTTGTCGAAGTAAACTTCGGCGATGAGGGCGATGAGACCGCGTTCTTTTTGACCGTGCTTCCCGACGGAGTTGAAGAACAAACTTGCTACGCTATCGGTTCCGGTCGGGTGGAGGAGATTCTCAACTACGAGTGGGACTTATATTGAATTAATTGCTATGACTCACGAAACTCACGATTCCTGCGCGCATTGCGATCACGATCACGAACTTGTGGTGGAAAATTTAGACGTGCGCTATCGCGCTGTACGCGCCTTGGAAGATGTCAGTTTCTCAACATCATGTGGTTCCTGTGTCGCACTCATTGGTCCAAATGGCGCTGGTAAAAGTACTTTGCTAAAGGCTATCGCCGGACTCCTGCCGCTGGAAAACGGCCGCATTCTGTGGCGAGGTAGCCGGGTGGGCAAATGGAGTCGGGAGATCGCTTATCTGCCCCAGCGTGAGGACGTCGATTGGAAGTTTCCCATCACGGTTAGGGGGGTTGTCCGCATGGGGCGCTATCCGAACGTTGGCTGGTGGCGTCCGTTTTCCAAAGCCGATGATGCAGCCGTTGATAAGGCACTGGAAGTCATGGGTTTGATGGAATTGGAAAATCGCCAGATCAGTCAGCTTAGCGGAGGTCAGCAACAACGGGTGTTCCTCGCCCGTGCTCTTGCGCAGAAAGCACACGCCTTATTGTTAGACGAGCCGTTCACCGGTCTCGACCGTACTGCAAAAGCTGCGCTCGCCACTCTGCTGCGCGATCTGGCATCGGAAGGGCGGTTGGTTGTCGCCTCGCATCACGATCTCGACACGGTTAAGGATATTTATGACGAAGTGATTTTACTGAAGCGCAGGAAAATTGCCTCCGGACCGGTTTCCGCAATCTTCACCGAGGCCAACCTTAACAAAGCTTTCGGCTCGCTTGCCGGAGTTGGAGGGGGGGTGCATGATTGATTGGCTTTTGGAACCGCTGCGTCATGAGTTCAACCAGCGTGCCCTTTTGGCCGCCTTGATGATCGGATTAACTAACGGCTACGCAAGTGCCTTTGTGGTATTGAAGAAATCCGCTCTTAAGGTGGGTTCACTATCACATGCCTTACTGCCGGGCATTGCCGTGGCGATTCTTGTTGCCGGTTTTCAGGATTGGAGTGTTTTCCTCGGCGCACTGTTTGCCGCGCTGCTGATCGGCCTTGGGTCATTGGCGGTTTCACGTGGATCGCGGATTGATCAGGACTCCGCATTGGCAATTTTATACACGGCGGCATTCAGTGGGGGCATCATTCTCCTGCGCCGTCTGCAAGTGGCACAGGAAATGGACGAGTGGTTGTTCGGGAACATAATGGGTATGCGTGATGCGGATTTATGGACGAACTTTTGGATCTCGCTCGGAGCCCTCGGTCTGCTGACCGCGCTGCATCGTCCGTTGCTGATGAGCCTGTTCGATGCGGAGGTAGCCGCCACACTCGGAGTTCCAGTGCGTTTTCTCAATTACTTGCTTCTTGCGATCCTGATCGTCGTATTGATTTCCTCACTGCAAGCGGTGGGCTGCATGCTAGCGCTGGGCTTGTTAGTCACGCCGGCAGCAACGATTTATCTGCTCACCGATTCAACCAATACCCTATTCTGGGGAGGCTCGCTGCTTGGTGGTATCTCGGCCGCGTCTGCCGTGTTCATCGGCTGGTGGCTCAATCTCGAGCAGGGGCCTACGATTGTTCTCTTACTTGGGGCGATCTTCCTGCTCGCCTTCGTTTTTAGCCCTAAATACGGCCTTATTCGACATCTCGTTTCGAAGCCGACCAATTCAACAACCAACATACAATGAAAAAAACAAAACTATCCCGGCCACTGGCCGCCGCCCTGCTTACTTTTACCTCAGCTTCTGCTGAAACGAC
>CAJJBR010000022.1 GCA_905182475.1 Akkermansiaceae bacterium
AGGCGGGGATCGTAGAAGTAGCCCATTGGATCGGGCGTATCGTAACCCATCACAGCAAGCGTGCCTTCATCTACTGCGTAGAGAGTCACTTCCGCTCCGGCTGCGGGTTTGCCATCGGCGGAAGCGACGGAACCAGCGAGAGCGACTTCGGTGCCGGGGCGATAGCTTTCCGCGGGTTTCGTAATTTCTACGGCGAGGCGGTCGCGCTTGTTCACGACGGTCAGCTCGCAGTAGCCGAGTCGGAGTTGCGGCGCTTTGATTTCCCGTGCGGATTGGGAAGAGCCTTTCACGATGAGGATGGAAACGAAGGCATTCGGTGCGTAGTCGTCGGTGATCGGGATTTCGATGACCGGATTATCAGCTTTAAGTTCGGTGATGTATGAGGTGAGGATTTTTTCACGCTCGATGGTAACCAGGGCGGTTCCTTCGATGGGTGAGAGGACAAGCACGCGGGCAGTATCGCCGGGCTTGTAGGATTTTTTCTCGGAAACGAGTTTGATGCGCATGCCATCCTCGTAGCGCCAAGGGTATTCCTTAGCTCCATATGCATGGAAGCGGGTGACGGTGGCAAACTCGCGACCTTCCGCATCTGTTCCTTTCAGTGTGAGGTAGTGCAGTCCGGTATTGGCTGGGACGATTGGGAAAGGCAGTCCTTCCTTCGCGGAAGCATCCGCTGGAACTACTACTTCCACAGTAGAAACGGCTTCCTCATGGGGATCACTTTCGGTGACCGTATCGCCGTTAACGTTCGTGGTTTTGGTGGTGGTGTGGACTTGGCGAGTGACCGTCGCAGTGAGTGTAATATCCTCTGTCGCGGGATTACCTTCGGTATCAGTCACAACTAGGCGGAACGGGGTTTCATCTCCGACACGGATCAGGCGGTCAACACGGGAGACGCCCGCATACAGAGCGGCTGGATGGACGGTGGCTGTGGATCTGGCGGTGAGAGTTTGGTTATTCGCATCGGTCACCTCGGTGGAAACGCTGATCTCACGCGTGGTTGGAAAATCACTTTTCGGGAGGACTACCGGGATCTCGGCGAGACCGTCTTTTGAAAGGACTTGGTCGGAATTGAACGAGGTGCTAGTGACGTCGTTGTCGCCATCCCGGTCACGGTATCCAAAGTAGTTGTACCAGTAGCGCCAGTCATCGACCTTGTGATTTCCAAACAGGAAATCACGGTAGCGCTCGGGATACGGGTTGGAGTCGGTTACTTCGGTGAACGTCACCGCTTGCCCTGCGGCGACCGGCTGACCCTGGTAGTAGGTAGCGGCGAGTTGAACCGAAACTTCCTCCGCACCAATGACTGTTGGGTCGATTTTCTGGACGACTTCGTAGGTATTTCTCCGGAACTCTTCAACGTTGAGAGCGATGCTGAATGACGCGCTTTGCTCCAAGGCAATCTGTTCCTCCCAATCTTCGGTTTTTTCCGCTATCTCCAGATCGTCTGGGAACTCGAGCTTGATCGTGTGCTCACCGGTAGTTTCTGCTGGGAGAGTGTAGGTGAGATCGAAGGAACCGAGTCCGGAAATCTCGACCGGTTGAGTGAATATTTCCTTGTCCTTCGGATCGACGATCACGATGCGGGCGGACGCATTCTTGGAAAGCGCTATGGAGTTTCCGAGTTGGTCGCGGACGATTCCTTTGATGCGGACGGTTTCGCCAGGGCGATAGAGGGAGCGCTCGGTGTAGAGGAAGGCACGGCGCTTTTCCGGGAGTTGCTTCATCCACGAATGGCGGACGGGAAAATGCCACATGCCGACCTGGTCGAGCGTTTCATCGAAGGCGATGGTATAGGAGTCCTTTCCATGGACGGCATTGAGGTGGCGGACTTTCTCATTTCTGGAAACCGTGGCCATACCGTTTTCATCAGTGGCGACCTCTTCCATACGATCCGCGTCCTCGCCGTAGATCCCGATTTTCACTCCGGGCAGGGGCTTCCCAGTATCGCAGGAAAACGCGAAGACGAGAGCGGAGTCGTCGGTAAATTTCCATGCGAGGCCGATATCCGTGAGCTGGATGATCGCCTGCGCGTTTCGGCGGCCGTGGGCATCAGCTTGCTTGTGCGGGGTGCCTATCACATCGATGAAAAGGGAGGCGTATTCCAGGCCTTCGGGAAGGAGTTCGCCCCATGAGAGTTCGAGGATTTTTCCTGAGTCCACACTGGTGCCGAGTTCGATTTCCTTTTCGACAATGGTCTGGCCGGGGATCAGGGAGTAGGGAATCACGGAAACTGGCTCGACCTGTGAGTAGTTCGGGCCGCGGCCAGAATAGCTTCGGTATCCTTGGTAGGCGCGCACCATTCCTTTTCCTGAAAGCGCTTTAATGCGGATGTTCACCTTGGAGAGATTTACGGTGCTGATCGCATACTTGCGCTGACCGTGGGCGAGTTGCGCCTCATTTTCTGACGGCAGCCCAAGCTCTGCAGCAAGCCGCTCGAACTGGAGGCTAATATTCCCCGATGGGTTCGAGAGGTTCTGGTTTTCCGCGGAGACAATCCCCTTTGCTAGACTCAGCACATAGTTGTCCTGTTCTGAAAAGTCGCCGGTGATATTCAGATACCGGCCCTCACTTTCCACAGCCATGGATTTGGGTGCAGGTGAAACAGACAACAGGGCAGGATCGAAATTTCCCGGGAGCGGACGGTTGAACCTTACAGAAATGCTCCGCGGCGTGTCCACTGAGACTTCCGCGGAAGCACGCTCATAGCGAAATGGCTCAACAGCACCGATGCGATACGAAGCATCTTGAATCAGGGTTGCGGTCTTCCCTGCATTCGACAGGCCTTTCAGCACCCGCAATTCCCATTTCTTCGCGACCGGGAGCGGGGAGTTTGGCGAAACGTAAACGATGTTCTTCACCAGCGTTTCGGCAGGCATGTCCGCCTTTTGTTTTTCAGGATCACTGCGATTCGCCCATGTCAGGTAATTCGTCCGCATGTATCCTGCCTGCCCGGCGGTCGCGTATTTCACATCTGGAGCCACCCGTTGGTTTTTCTCCGAGGAGAAACTGAAAAATCCCGCGATTGAGGCGAGATCCACATCGTCATTGAAAATAATCATCCAGGTCGCGGTTGCGGGGGAATAGCTGCCGGAGTAGCGATTCTGAATACGTGAGGTGTGGATGCGAAACGCTTCGCTAGAAACTTTTGCAAACTCCCCCGCCTCAACCACGCTACCATCCAAGTGCTTCAATCCCTTCTTCGCTATGAAGACATATTCCGTGCCGATCGCAGCAATCCCGTCCGGCTTGAACTGTGCGATGGTCGGGGCTTTCCAGAATAATTTCCCAGGCAACGCGGGCGAGATCGAAACCAGGTCGTTTCCGGTCTCTTTCCCCAGATCCTCCTGCGCCACCATCGGTTACTCGAAAACGATATCTATTTCCGATTCGGGCAAAAGCGACGGCGTCGAAACCACCAGACGGGGAGCCGCCAGCAAGGCTCCAGAAAACGTGAGGAAAAACCAGGCAAGGAAGGGAAATATTTTCATTACTTTACTACTTATTACTACGTTGTCTTTAATAGAGAATTCCCAAAGAATAGAAATCTCAAAAAACAGAAATCAGGTAAAACCTTTGGAAACCGGGCTCATCTACCGTTCTGCGTCTTGAAAAATCGCATCCTGAACTATTGCAAAGTGCCTAAGCCTAAGACACCTTCAGTCAGTGGTTCGCACATACATGAGGCTCGTTCTTTGCATCCTGGCAGTCTTCGCCATCTCTGGATGTGCGCCCAATTCGTTTTTAGTCAGTAATCCGAAAGCGAATTCAGGGGAGTCCGATACCTTCGGCTACCGAACTTGGAAGCGGAAAGGTGTGGAACCCGATGTCGTGATCATCGGCATCCACGGATTCTGCGGAGCCTCGGTGGACTACACAAATCTAGGAGAGCATCTCGTCAAAAAACAGAAACACACCGCAGTCTATGCCTACGAAGTGCGCGGCCAAGGTAGTGATCCCATTCACGAGCGACGCGGCGACATCGGCGATCCGCAACAATGGTATGCAGACCTCGAAGCGTTCACTCAACTCGTCGAAGAACGCCACCCTGACGCGAAGATCATCTGGTATGGCGAAAGCATGGGCGCACTCATCGCCACCCACGCGATCTGTTCCGCACCCTCCGGAAAATCTCCCTGTGACGGGTTGGTTCTTTCCTCCCCCATTGTCCGTTTCAAGGATGATATTGAGCCGTGGAAAATCGCTCTCGTCCGCGCCGCAGCCACCACCCTCCCCCTCGCCCGTGTATCCCTAGACGCACTCGCCGGCCAGCAGGACGTGCAGATGACCCAGGAATCCTACCACGCCCACCAGTCTAAGACCAACGACTACAACGTCGAGCAACACACCCTCCGCCTTCTCGGCACACTAGCCAACCTCATCGACGGAATGAACGGCTGCGCGGAAAAGCTGGAAGTCCCCACCCTCGTCCTCCACGGCGGGAAAGACTATTTCAACAACGATTCTGACGTCCGAGGCTTCGTCGCCCGCATCCCCACCGGTATTCCCAGCACCTACCGAGATTACCCGGAAGCCTTCCACCTCCTGATGTATGACGAGAAACGGGAGAAGATTTTCCGCGACGTGGAGAAGTGGCTGAACCGCCAGCGCTGAAATTTCAAAACTCAAATTCCACCCTTTAAGTAAGAGTCTGGAAGAAGCTTGATGGCCTAAAGCTGCCTTGAAATACTCCAAACTCACTCCTCACCCAATCTTCCTTAAAAAGTTGAATTTTGAAATTTGAGGATTTAGATACGATTCGACTTGACGCATCCGCGCCCAAAGACAACTTTCCCGCCCCGCTAACCAATTTTCATTATGGCACGTATTTGTAGTATCAGAGGCACCCGCGTCCGCTCCGGCGGAAGAATCCACCGTTCAGGCTTGGCCAAGAAGAAGGGCGGCATTGGCCGTCACGTAACCAAGGTCGTTAAACGTAAACTTTCCCCGAACCTTCAGAACAAGCGTATCTGGGTTCCCGAGCTCGATAAATTCATCCGTCTCAAGATTTCCTGCCGCGCACTGAAGACCATCAACAAGAATGGTGCATACGTGACGCTGAAAAAGGCTGGTATCGTCAAGTAAGGCGGCCATGCACGGCTTTTCTTACAAAGACGGAGAGCTTTTCTGTGAAAACGTATCCCTGCAATCACTTGCAGAGGAACACGGCACACCGCTTTACGTTTATTCCGCAGGGACGATCACCGATCATTACACGCGCCTAGACCAAGCTCTGGCGGGTGTTGACCACGAGGTCGCATACGCGGTTAAGGCGAACTCGAACCTTTCCGTCCTCCGCCTTCTCGCCACCCATGGTGCAGGCTTCGACATCGTTTCCGGTGGCGAGCTTTTCCGCGTAATCAAGGCTGGTGGCGATCCCGCACAGTGCACCTTTGCAGGAGTAGGGAAAACCCGGGAGGAGATCATCTACGCCCTCGAAAAGGGTATCTACTCCTTCAACGTCGAGAGCGAAGAAGAACTCCGCTACCTCAACGAAGTCGCAGGGGAACTTGGTAAAATCGCCCCTGCAGCCGTCCGCGTGAATCCTAACGTGGATGCCAAGACTCACAAATACATCTCCACCGGGAAGAGCGAGAATAAGTTCGGTGTCGACTTTGAAGCGATTCTCGGTCTCTACGACCGCGCCGCAGCTGAGCTTCCCAATATCAAATTGCGCGGCCTGCAGATGCACATCGGCTCGCAGCTCACTTCCATCGACCCCTTCATCGAAGCCGTCGAGAAAGTCATCCCCGTCGTCACCGAACTGAAAGCTAAACACGGCATTGAGTTCTGGTCCATCGGTGGCGGAATCGGCATCGTTTACGAAGATTCTCTGGAATCCGGCACGTCCGAATGGTGGTCTTCCAAACCCGAAGGCGAGCGCCCGCTCACCATCGAGAAATACGGACAAGAACTCGTCCCACGTATCAAGGACCTCGGTCTAAAAATCCTTCTCGAACCCGGCCGCTACATCGTCGGCAACGCCGGCGTCCTCGTGACCCGCTGCCTCTACGAGAAAAAGGGCTCAGCCAAGACTTTCAAAATCGTCGATGCGGGAATGAACGACCTCATCCGCCCCGCCCTCTACGAAGGCCACCACGATATCGCCCCTCTGAAACAGCCGACCTCGGACAAGCTAACCAAAGTTGATGTCGTCGGCCCCATTTGCGAAAGCGGCGATTTTTTCTGCCAGGACAGGGAACTCCCGGACTTCAACCCCGGTGACAACATCGCTCTGATGTCCGCCGGTGCCTACGGATTTGTCATGGCATCGAACTACAACTCACGCCCCTTCCCCGCCGAAATCCTCGTCGAAGGCGACGAAGCCACGGTAGTCCGCAAGCGCCAAACGCTTGAGGATATCATCAAAGGCGAACTGTAGCTGCCGCGTCTCGCGGCAGGCCGTGAAAGCTGCGTCTCGCAGCAGCCCGAAACCGTGTAGCTGGGGATTCCAGCCCCAGGCCGTTCCATCAGGCATCCTGCCTGATGAGAAAAAATCAAAGCCCCCGCCTTTCACAAAGTTTTCGGAAAGCCTCAACCTCCCCCTCTTCCGCCACCCCAGCCACAATGTGTCCAGCAAGACTGCGGGCAAGCGCCTGATCTAGGTTTTCGAATCCAGCGTTCGCTACCATAGTCCGGGAAATTGCGCGAAATCTGTTTCCATTAAAATTCGTGAAAGGCGCGATTCTATGGCATTTACGGCAGACCTCAATCGCATCGAAGAGTGCCATCTCTTTGTTTCGCTCATTCCCCCCAGAAAACTCTAGTCGGCTCGTGGCCATCACTGCTTGGCCCGTGATGGCCGGACTTGTTTTTACACATCAATAGATTGGTAGCCGTCACGAACTCCCAATCAAATGGTTCGAGCCAGCACTTCACGTCCCCGCATTTTTGTTCTTTTCTGATTCCGTGAACTTTTTCTTTGCCTCCGCAATCTCACTCACTCCCACGCTTTTCAGATAGCCCTTCCCAGTCCTAGCATAAACCGGCTCTGCGGAAAACCGGTGCTGTATCGCCAGCCCTTCCGCAAGAATCCTCTGGGCGAGAGGATTGTCCGCGTATTTCGCTTTCACTTCACATTCCTTCTCCATCTCTAAACACACCCCGAATCCACCTTTGCAGCAATCCGCAAATACCAATCCCCGGAATCTGGTTTCTGGTTTCTGGTTTCTGCAGTAGGCTCCCCCCATGCCCAACGCCCTAGCCAACGAAACCTCCCCTTACCTACTCCAGCACGCGAACAATCCGGTTGAGTGGATGCCGTGGGGAAAAGAGGCTTTTGCGAAAGCGAAGAAGGAAGACAAACTCGTCTTCCTCTCCATCGGTTATTCCACCTGCCACTGGTGCCACGTGATGGAGCACGAGAGCTTTGAGAACGAGAAAATCGCCGCAGTGATGAACAAGCATTTCATCAACATTAAAGTGGATCGTGAAGAGCGCCCGGAGATCGATGCAACCTACATGGCCTTTGTCCAGGCAACCAGCGGGCAAGGTGGCTGGCCGCTCAACGTCTGGCTCACGCCGAATGCCCTGCCGGTTGTCGGCGGAACATATTTTCCTCCCGAGGACAAATTCGGACGTCCCGGTTTCCCAAAAATCTGTGAGCAACTCGCCAAAGCCTACCGCGAGGATAAACAACGGATGCTTGAAAGTGCCGCAAACATCATGGAGCAGCTTAGAAAACAAGCTGACACCGCCATAACACTGCGCGGCCTTCCAGCGGAAACGGTGTTCGGCGACTACCTCGACCGGGCGGAAAGCCTGTACGACCACCACCAAGGAGGCTTTGGCGATGCTCCGAAATTCCCCCGCCCCACGGTGATGCTCGCCCTGATGCAACTTCACGAGCGATTCAAAGAGGATTCCGAAGAGAGTAAAATGGCATGGGACATGGCGGAAGGAACCCTCCGCAACATCACCAAAGGCGGGATCCACGATCACCTCGGGGGTGGCTTCCATCGCTACTCGGTTGATGAATTCTGGCATGTCCCGCATTACGAGAAAATGCTCTATGATCAGGCGCAGCTCGCGCTCGCGTTTACGGAGGCATGGCAGATTTCCAAGGACGGCCTCTTCCGAGAAACCACCGAAGATATCCTAGACTATCTACTCTCAGAAACCCGCGATCCGAACCGGGCTTTCCATTCAGCAGAAGACGCAGATTCCCTCCGCAAGAAAGGAGACAAAGAAAAACACGAAGGAGCCTTTTGGACATGGACAGCGAAAGAGATATCTTCACTTCTCGACAAAAAATCCGCATCCATTTTCAGCATGGCATACGGGATCGAAACGGAAGGCAACTCGCGCCCGGAAAGCGATCCACACGGAAAGCTCGAAGGCCAGAACACGCTCTTCCGCGCACTGGGCAACGACAAACTCGCAGAAGCTTTTGGAGTTTCCGAAAAGGAAATCGAAACATCCCTCGCGGCATCCAGCAAAAAGCTCTTAGCGCACCGCGCCACCCGTCCGAAGCCTCACCGAGATGACAAGATCATCACCGCATGGAACGGACTCGCCATCGCTGCACTCGCGAAAGCTTCCACCGTATTTGGAGAAAAAAAATACACCGCCGCCGCAAAGGGCGCAGCCGCATTCGTCCGGAAAAATCTCTGGGATGCAGAAACAAAAAGCCTTTACCGAAGTTATCGCGGAAAACGCGGCGATGCTCGCGCATTTCCTGCGGATTTTGCATTCCTCATCTTTGGACTTATCGAACTCCATGCTGCAGACCCGGCGGGCAAATGGCTGGAGTGGATACTCGAACTCCAAACCGCCTTGGACGCTGATTCATGGGACGAAGCAAAAATGGGATACGTCATGTCTGCGGAGATGAATGGGAAAACCCTCCTCACCATACGCGAGGATTACGACGGAGCCGAACCCGCTGCGAATCACATCGCTGCATTGAACCTTCTGAAACTCGCCGTCCTCACCGAGTCCGAAGACTACCAGAAACGCGCCGAAACCCTCCTCCGCGCCGGAACCACTACTCTCGAAAAGCAGGCCTTCTCGGCTCCAGTCCTACTTGCCGCACACGATCTAAACAATCGCGGAGTCCAGCATTTTCAAATCCCCGAGAAAGACTACCGAAAGACCCTAACCCGCCTCGTCCAAACGCACCGTCCACGCGCAATTTTCGAATCCCACGAAGGAGAAGACATCCTCCTCTGCGAAGGCCAAACGTGTAAGATCTTCAAATTTTAGACTCGAAACTTTAAACCTCAAAAAGAAGAGATTACGCTCCTTGCCGCGAAAAATTCCCATCTCCCAGTCATTCGCCCTTTCACGGAATCCCCTGCTCCCCCATCCTCCCCGCGTGTCAGGAAAAAACATCGTCTATTTCGACCTCGAAACCCAACGCAGCATCAGCGATGTCGGCGGCTACGCGAACAAAGCCAAGCTGTGCATCTCTATCGCCGTCACCTACTCCACCGCCACGGATGAATATGTAATCTTCGGGGAAAACGATCTCGATGCTCTCACCGCGCAGCTCCTGAAAGCGGATCTCGTCGTCGGCTGGAATCATATCGGTTTCGACTACCCAGTCCTCCAAGCATATGTATTGCCCAATCTCGAAGAGCAGACTCTGAATCTCGACATGATGCTCGATGTAAAAGAGCGCATGGGTCGTTTCCTCAAGCTCGACAACGTCGCCTCCACCTCGCTGGGCACCGGTAAATCAGCGGACGGCTTGGATGCGATCCGTTGGTGGCAGGAACACAAGAAAACCAAGGAATACGAGCCTCTCCGAAAAATCGCCGAGTACTGCGCCTACGATGTCAAAGTCACCCGCTTCGTCCACGAATACGGGATGAAACACGGCTTCATCAAATACGATGACGGCGGCAACGTGATCGAGCTTCCGGTGGAATGGTGAATGAAATAACGATTTCCTCAAAAAGTAGCCGGAAATGATCATATCCGGTGGGAGAACAACTCTCAAAGAGGCATTCAAGGAACACCGCAGCGCGATAAAAGATCTCTTGGCGGTAAGCACTACGGAGAAAGCAGCTATGAAGCTTGAAAAAGATGGTTGGCCAAGGGAATAGGCATGCAAGGCGATCGCTGAAATCGAAACCACTCGTAACCCCGCCAACCTTCCGCAAGGCTGGGTTCACAACAGAGAAGGAGGGAAAAACTCCAGTCAACAGCCACCATCGGAGCGGGTCTTTTTATCGTAGGCTCGCTGGTCAGTTTGGTAAGCCTCGCCAGCGCTTTACATTCCGGAGGATGGATCATCATCGCGTATGGGGCGGTGATCTCCGGAGCAAGCATGTGGATGGAAGCTGCTCCCGAACTAAAGAGGTCTCCTGACCGCAGGTTAGAGAGCCTCATCGGTCTCGATTTGAGGGAAAGCCGTTCTCAATCCCGAAGCCACCCGCAGCCCTTCGACAGATCCAATTGGTTCGGCATCGTCCCACGGCCTTTCTAACAAGGATACGGGGATGAAACGTAAGTAAGCTGGAATGTCAGGATTGGTAGTCACTGCAATGGACAGTATCCTGCAGGGAACGTGCCGCCGCGACACCAAAATCCGATACGACCTCCGAACACGCGTCTGTGTATCAAGAAATCATCCCAAACACTTGCAAAACCGTCCAGATAAACACCAAGGTAAGGGCGACGAGAAAAATCTTGATGGATACTTCGATGGAAGAACGAGTCATTGCGCAATCGAGATAGCCCCGACCGACACCCTTCGCCAAGCAAAAACAACCAATCCGACCATGCAATCCAACAGACTAACTTTCGAAACCCACGGAAACCCAGCTGACGTCCTCAAGCTGGAGAGCTTCAACCTACCTGCCATCGCAGACGGCGAAGTCCTTTTAAAAATCCACGCATCCCCTGTGAACCCAGCGGATCTGAACTACATCGAAGGCACCTACGGAGTAAAACCCAGCCTTCCTGCAATCGCCGGAATCGAATGTTTCGGCACGGTAATCCAAAGCCGAACCGGTAAATTTTCCGAAGGCGATTCCGTGATCACCACAGGGAAAGCCGATGGCTGGGCGACCCATTCGATTACTAACGGAGACCAACTAATCACCGTTCCAAATGGAATAGATCCCCTTCAGGCAGCTATGCTAAAAGTGAATCCTGCGACAGCATGGCTGCTTCTCCACCATTTTTCCGATCTAAAGAAAGGCGACTGGGTGACTTTGAATGCGTCCAACTCCGGCGTCGGACAATGCGTCATCCAGCTCGCTGCAAGCATGGGAATCAGAACCGTTTGTTTTCTGAGAAATGAATCCCTCTCCGAAGAACTCTCATCCCTGGGAGCATCCCACGTATTCCTGGATAGCCCCGAGGGCTTTTCCGAGGCGAGGGAGACAATCGGTAAAGAGCGTGCAAAGCTGGCCTTCAATGCCGTCGGCGGGGACAGCGCACTTCGCCTTATGAAACTCCTCGGAGAGAGCGGCACCCATATCACCTACGGCGCGATGGGGCGCAAACCCCTCACTGTCCCCAACGGCCCGCTGATTTTTAATGATATCCGAGTGCGAGGCCTGTGGGTCACAAAATGGATGGAAAAAGCTTCCAAGAAGGAGCTGGAAAACACCTACCTCCCACTCGCCGACCGGCTGCTCGATGGGTCGCTGAGCCAGAAAGTGGATTCGACCTTCGCTTTAGCTGATTTCCGCCAAGCTCTCGCCAGACTCGACGAATCCGGGAGAAACGGAAAAGTTCTTTTTGAAAACCCCTGATCCAATAAATTACGGGCATTGATTTCTCGATTTTCAAGAAGATTAATTTAGGTTAGGTTAATCTCCATGAAACGGATTTCAGGAAAAAATGGCTTCACGCTGGTTGAAATGACCGTAGTGATCATGGTCATGATGACTCTGATGGGAACCGGCTTATACGTCTCCTCACAATTCGGAAACTGGCAGCTTGGGCGCACGGCATCCGAGGATCTTCGCAGCGTATATGCCGCTCAAAGGCAGTTTCTCGAGGATAACCCGACAGCCTCAGTTGCAACGATAACAACCGGGCAGATCATACCCTACCTCACAAACCGAGCCGTTGCCATTCCTACGGTAAAATCCATCGAAGGAAACACTCTCAACATCCGCGTCAACGTCTCCCCCCCAAACATCAACGATGGCACCGGCGGTATCTACGATCCTTCCAGCACCAGTGCTGATTCACTTTGGGACGTGGGACAATGAAATTTTGAGCAACCATCATCGCTGTCTTGTTTTTCTCCGGTATTTTATCGGCTGCGGAGTTCCGGCACGTGGGTGACTTCCTGCTCCGGTCACACTACAAGCTTACAGGTGCTGAGATGACCCCAATCCCCATGAAACCGATCGCGTTCCATGTTTTCACCGACGGGGTCACGATCCGCATTTCTCCTGAGGGTGACGATGATTCCCATACCAGCTTTAAAATTTATCGCTCGGACGGAATCGCTAGGTAGCGCTCGCAATCTGGTGCACTTGAGGTTATTCCCGGCCTCCAGGCATCAACTTCGACGGGCGGGACACTTCGCCACTTGCGCCTTTCGAAAGAGTCACTCACCATCACCACCTTTCCCGGTGTTTCGGATCAAACCATCGTCAGCTATGCGGTGGCGGCAATACCTAAGGAGGGAGAACCACTAGCACGGCCATGAAAAGACTTCCCATACAGGATCAACCAGAGGCAGCGGTAAAAACGCCGAAGCCCATGCCTGTTCTTCCAATGAATACGGATCCCACATCCTATTCCACGACGAACCGGCGCGCTGCCCGGTGCCCGATCCAGCGACTGTATCCATGGCTCTTGTTCGCCAGCACCGCAGTCGCCGCCACCTTCTGCCTAGCCTACATTAGTAAGCCAGTCATCCTCGCAACCCCTTCGCCGACTGAGCAAGAGGCACAAAAAGCCTTCTCCTCAAATAACCCGTCTTCGGTAAATAAGTCAGACACATTGCTGCCTGACGGAAACGCCCTGCCAGGAACGGACATTAGTCCCAACAGGGGCGCGACTCATCCCTCCGCACTCGCTTCCAATTTCGAGGAAACGAACATCCGCATCCAGCACGTCCTCGATGCAGAATTCCCCTCGGGCGACGTGAGCCGTATCATCGTCGATGTCCCGGTTCTCTACCGTAGCCGCAGTCTGCGCTGGACCCAGGATGAAGCCGCCCGTGCAAGAATCTTGCTCGATCGACTCGCTGCATACCAGAGTCAGGTAAGAAACCTGCGCACTGAAGGAACCCAGCTTCTCGATGAATGGAACAGCCTGATGACAGGCTCGATACCGGGTGCAGCTCTTCGCTCCGACAGCCCTTCACTACCAGCAAACCAACAGGACGGCCTCCTCCCCGGCAGGCTGCCCGGTTCGGACACCGTGGACACAATCAAACTTCAAAAACCGGAGGAATGAATATGAAAACTAGCCATCCAATCATTCTTGTCTGTGCGCTCTGTTTACCACTTGGCGCCCAAAACCAGATACAGCAAAAAGGACCGAAGATCGTCTCCGATGAAGTCCAGAAGGCGATCGACGAATTCAACCGACTGAAGAACGAAGGTAAAGAAAAGGCCAACGAAGTCACCGTAGTGCTTCCACCGCCCTTACCTGATAAAAGCGCAGAAGAAAGTGTAGAACCGAAGCCCGAAGTCGCCCCTGAGGAGGAGCCTGTTCTGGTAACCGGAAAAGCTCCAGAGGAAGCTGCCCCTGATCCCGAAGAAACAGGTGACACGTTACTCCTTAAACTTCCAGCAATCGATATTCCTGGCGCCAAACCCTCCGAACCCTCCGAACCCTCCGAACCCTCCGAACCCTCCGAACCC
>CAJJBR010000023.1 GCA_905182475.1 Akkermansiaceae bacterium
CGAAGGCGCCGCCTACTTCTGGTTCTTCACCAAGCTCATGCTTATCACCGCCATCCTCTTCATCCCCTTCGCCCTCCTCTACAAACCCCGAACATACCTACAGGGTGGCGACGAAGACGACATCGAGGCGGCAACCGAGGTGCATTAAGTCACGGCGACGTCCCTTACTCCTCACCTTAGGGTGCGCTAGTGCTGCGTCACACTTCGATTGAATGATAGAGGCTTTGGAGTTTTATGCGGGCGGCGGCGGTGTCGCCTACATCCCCAAAGGGGATACGGATTTAAGCCCGGGGTTCCTCCTTCGCCACCTCCTTCGCTGAAGCTATGGCGGTCAAGAAGGCTACGGGAGGACAAGTGGCGTAACGCAGTGAGACCTACCCTGGGACAGCGGCACCAAAAATCCCCCAACCCCAACGGGGTTGGGGCCGATCCTGAAAAACCACCGGATATCTCGTGCCTCTTCTCCGTTTCCGAATCCCAGCTTCCTGTCGTGGCTGGGTATGATTGACAATCAGGAGGAACATCACCGCAAAAGCACATTTCAGGACGAATACAGGGAGCTTTGGGTTGTGGTCACAAGAACCCACCCCAAAAGCAAATTCCTAGCAGCCCACATCCCGGGCGCCCGGGGCAGGATATCAATAAAAATTAATGACTTATGCCAAGCGTCGCCGGTCTAACTTTATAAGAGTCTGTCAGTAAAAAGAGGAGGTAGGTGAGGTTTTTTGTCGTAAGATCTTGTTCCAGACAGCGTAAAAGAGGCTCCTCACACACACCGTGGCGGGGACTTCCAGCCGCCCAACCCAATCTATCTCCCTATCCATCCTGAATCTTGTTTAAACACGCGCAGCAACTCAATATCCTGCATTCAAAACCTCTCCTTCCATCTTGAAAACATCCTTTAGTCGCCGTCATTTTCTCCGTGGTACGGGAGTGCTCATTGCACTGCCTGCACTGGAATCCATCGGTTTTCGCCGTTTTGCCTCGGCGGCCGAAAACACACCCGGCACACCCCCCAAACGCGCGGTCTTCCTCGGCTTTGGGTTTGGTGTGACCGAGGAAAGTTGGTATCCGGACATCAAGCAAACGGGTGCCCAGTATGAGCTATCAGAAGGCCTCGCTCCGCTGGCGCGGCACCAGAAAGATCTCACCGTAGTGCAAGGGTGCTCGAATCAATACAACAACGAAGCCCACTGGGGTAGCACCTTCTGGCTCACCGGCGCCAACCGCTATTCTGTTCCCGGGCAATCATTTGCCAACAGCATCTCCGCCGACCAAGTGGCGGCGCAACACCTTGGCCAGAACACCCGCTTTACCTCACTCCAGCTCGGCAGCAAAGATGTCAAAGGTTCAGGGCACGGACCGGGGTTATCGCTCGCCTGGGACCAACGTGGCAAACCTGTCGCCGGACTCGACACCCCACTGCAGCTCTACCACAAGCTCTTCTCCGCCAGTAACCTGCCACTGGCACAACGTCAGGCCGCCATCGCCGAAAAGCGTAGCGTGCTCGACGCCGTATTAGCGCAGGCCAAACAGGTGCAGCGTGGCCTCTCAAGAACAGACACCGACAAGCTAGACGAGTATTTTCAGGGCATCCGAGATATCGAAATCCAGCTGAGCAAGGAAGAGGCATGGCTGGAAATCCCGAAAGCCAAACCTCCAATCGATGAGCCTGCATCTGGCTTGAAGGGCCGGGATGAAATCAAGGTGATGTATCACTTGATCGCCGCCGCCCTGCAAACCGACAACACCCGGGTGATCAGCTATCGTCAACCCGTCGCTTCGTTGTTGCAGAGCCTGGACATCACCATGGCACCGCACAACATGAGCCACTACACCCCGGGCGAACGCATGCAGGCATCTGAAAAACGCGACATCGCGCAGAGCGAGCTTTTGGCTGGATTGCTCGATCAACTGAAGGCGACAAAAGAAGCCGACGGCTCAAGCCTGTTGGATCATGTCGCGCTGGCCTACGGCTCGAACATCCGATCGATGCACTACCTTGACAACTGCCCGACGATTCTCGCCGGAGGCGGAGCCAACCTGAAAATGGGACAACACCTCGCCCTGTCCAAGGATACGCCACTGTGCGACGTCTGGCTGACCATGCTCAATGGACTCGGCGTCCCAAGTGATCGCCACGGAGACAGCTCCGGCGTGGTCAAGAAGTTGCAAGCGTGATGACCTCTGAAAGCAACACTCAAGCACCAAGCATGAAAAATCTTTGTTGCACAGTCGGCATCCTGGCGATGTCGCTCGGAACCCTCGCGCAGGCCGCCCCGCCCGTAGCCGAACTCCCGAAAAAACACCTCGAGCTTTTTGAAACCTACTGCTTCGAATGCCACGACAGCCTGATGGAAGAGGGGGACGTGGACTTGGAAAATCTCGCGTTCAATCTCAGCAAGGACATGAAGACCGCGGAAACCTGGCAGAAGGTGCTCAATGCCATCAACTCCGGCGAAATGCCACCCGACGATGAACCACAGATCTCCGCCTCGGAAAAAACCGCCTTTCTCGACGACCTTTCGAATCAACTCGTCACCGCGCGCAAGGTCTTGAGCGACTCCGGCGGCGTCATCGCCATGCGCCGGCTCAATCGGCGGGAATATCACAACACCATCGAAATGCTGTTAGGAGTCGGCATCGATGTCAAATCGCTCCCCGAAGACGGTGGCGGAGGCAGCTTCGATACCGTCGGGGCGTCGCAGTTCATGTCCAGCGATCAGTTCGAGCAATACCTGAAACTCGGTCGCATCGCGATCGATGAAGTGTTTGACCGGCGAGCTACCCAGATTCAAGGGCCGCCCGCCGCAACCAGCACCAAGACCTGGAAACAACGGCTCGAGGTCGAGGAACATGCCAATAAAAAAGTCAGCGGAACCTACAACGGCTACTTCAAAGGTGGCCACGACAAGGCAAAAAAATTCCTGGAAACCGGCACGGTTCAAAAAGGCATTGTCGATGAACAGATGGCCAAGTTCCGCATTCGAGAGTTCGAGAAAAAAGGTCCCGGCTACCGCCGCTATCTCGAACATTCGCTCACGCAAAAAGGATCGCTCCTAACGATCTCCCCGGTGTACGACAAAGAGTTCATCGCCCTGCCCCCTGTACATCCCTCGGGCTGGCGTAAAACCAAGCACGTTGTGGATACCCTGCCACCCGGCGACTACAAATTCCGCTTCCGGATCGGCGCCCTCAAAGGCACCCCAAACAGTCGTCGTTTTGTCGATCTCGGTGCCGTTCCCAAAGAAAAACAATTCAACCGGATAGGAACCTATCAAATCACCGGCACCACCGATCAGCCGCAGATCATCGAGGTTCCCGTTTCGTTAAGCAAAGACGGCCCTCGGAAGTTCGCGCTGCGCGAAAAACGCGATCCGAACGGCGATATTGCCCGCGTTAAAGCGGCCACAAAGGCAACCGGCGTTGGGCCGACACCGGCATTATGGATCGACTGGGTGGAGTGGGAAGGTCCTCTCGATCCTCCCGAGGGTGAATCGAAGCGCATTGATTGGTGGGTCAGTGCCGACGCGGGGCTGGCCGAGCCATCGCGGGCGCGGAAGATCCTCGAGCAATTCTCCCTTCGGGCGATGCGCGGCACCCAACCAGGCACCGACTTCATCGACCGCCTGCTCGCCATCTTTGAAGTCCGGCGTAAAACCGGAGAAGCCTTCGACCTTGCCATCCGGGCGCCACTCAGCATCATTCTCGCTTCGCCCGGTTTCCTCTATCTCAATGAACCTGGGGGCGAAAAGGAGCGGCGAAAACTCACCGATCGTGAACTCGCCGTGCGCCTTGCTTATTTCCTTTGGAGCGCGCCGCCGGATGACGTGCTGTTCGAACTCGCGGAGAAAAAACAACTGAGCCAACCGGGAATTCTCCGCCAACAAGTCGACCGAATGATTGCCGATCTCCGGTCGGATGAATTTGTCTCCGGCTTTGTGCATCAATGGCTCGATATGGAACGACTCGATTTCTTCCAATTCGATGCCAAACGTCACCGCGAGTTTGATGAAAGCACGCGCGCCGCTGCCCGCCAAGAGGTCTACCAATCCTTCACCCAGCTGTTCCGCGATTCGAAAAACGGACGACTCGGCAAGCTTCTCAAGAGCGACTACGTCATGATCAACGGCTTACTTGCCACCTACTACGGAATCGACGGCGTGACTGGCGATGCGTTTCGCAAAGTCAAACTGCCGAAAAACTCCGTGCGTGGAGGACTGTTGGGAATGGCAGCCATTCATGCCATGGGCAGCGACGGCATTGAGAGCAGTCCGGTAGAACGCGGGGCCTGGGTGCTGCGTCACCTGCTGAACGATCCGCCACCACCCGCACCACCAAACGTCCCGCAATTATCCCGTCTGGCCGATAAACCATTAAGTGCCCGCCAACGCGTTCTTGCCCACCAGGAAGAACCCCAATGCGCCAGCTGTCACCGCAAGATCGATCCGATTGGTTTCGGCATGGAGAACTTCGATGCCGCCGGAAAATGGCGCACGACCGAGCAACACGTCCCAAAGGACAAGAAGGCAAAGAAGGCGAACAAAGGCAAAAAGACGGTGTGGGAAATCGATCCCTCAGGGAAGTTCCACAACGGGCCAGCCTTCGCCGATTTTTCAGAAATGCGCTTTTTGATCGCGAAGTGGAAAGAGGATAAGTTCGCACGGGGATTCACCGAACATCTGATCGAATATGCCCTTGGCCGCCCGTTCGGATTCACCGATGAAGACCTAGCCAATGGCATTCTATCATCCGCAAAAAGTAAGGACCACACAGTCAGCGAGTTTTTTCAGGCCTTGGTAGCCACCCAAGAATTTCAGTCCAAATGATCAAGAAGATCACCGCATAAGAATTGCACAAGAATGCCGAGGAGGCGAAGGTGACATTAAAGAGAGATCATCACCTGGGACTGGATCCCGTGGCTCACCTGGGAAAGATACCTGAGAAATTCGTGTGCCACATGCGTTACAAGTTTGAAGCGGAAAAGTTAGCGCCTAACCGACCGGTTCTTCAGATTGGCCACCACCTTCGCCCATACCCAAGGCTGGCCAAGTAGGCCAGCCTTGGGCTAGATGACGAAACTGCTAAGCGGGCTATCTCCCTATCCCTGAGTTCACGAAGAGCCTAACAACATAGGTCACTCGTCATTGGTAAGAATTATCACCTGACCCGAATGGCACTGTTTTAAGCCAATGATCGGGGGCTTCTCTGGTGCCTACTGATGGTGAACTCGTGCCATAGAACTGCCAGATACAAAAAGAGGAAGGAACCACGAATCTAACGAATCCTACGAATGAAAAGAAGAATATGAACCACAGAATACACGGAAATTAGACGTGCCGCGTCTTGATTCGTTAGATTCTTCAGATTCGTGGTTCCCATCTCTTGTGGAATCACTGGAATCACTGGAATCACATACTCGGTTTTCCCATCCGCAAATTCCGGCAGCAATCGCCGACGAGGAGCTTAAAACAGTGCCATTCGCACCTGGGAACGCGGTGTGGTCACCACCTACGGCTACGACGCCGGAATGCTCGAAACCACGGATTATTCCGATAGCACCCCCGATGTCACCCAAACCTACGACAACTTCGGTCGCCCAGTGGAAACTTCCAACGGCATCGCAAAAACCACCTACGCCTACGATGCGGTAACCCTCGTCCTCAATACCGAAACCGTATTCTACGACATCGACGGAGACAGCACCTACGAACTCATCCGCGTCATCGACCGGAAATTAACAACGAATTCGCCAAACAACTCCTTTCCGAAACACGTGGGCCAGTTCCCGCGATCCCCGGCCATCTGGCGCGGGAAGACTACGAATACGTCCGGGAGGGCAGCGTGAGCGGATTCATGATCGCCATGCCCCATATGGGAAAGCGTGATGTGTTTGTCGGTGCGGAGGGAAGGCGCACCGCCTTGGATTTCGCGGCCTGCCTCGACCATTTGGCCAACAACTTGTTGCCCGAAGCGAGAAAATCCGTGCTGGTGATGGACAACCTAAACACCCACAAGGAAGCCTCGCTTTATGAAGCCTTTGCGCCAGATAAGGCGCGCGCCTTGTGCGAACGCTTCGAGATGCATTACACGCCCAAGCATGGCAGTTGGCTGAACATGGCGGAGATCGAGATAGGGCTGTTAGGGCGGACTTGCCTGGATCGGAGGATAGGATCGAACGTAGAATTCAAGGGCGAGGTAAAGGCATATCTCGCGGGGAAGAATGCCGAATCGAAACCTATCAACTGGCAGTTCACCAATGAGAAAGCCCGGATCAAACTCAAGTCACTCTATCCGACAGTTTAAGCTTTACACGACACTAGTTCATTTTCCGCTCAGGCACTACGGGAACCACCTCGTCTGCCGCCACCCAGCCTTCCTGTCTGCCTCCGTCTGCGGTGACCCAAAAATAGCCGCTGGTTTCCTGGCCGAGAGTGACTTCACGGCCTTCGCCCAGGGTTCCTCGGTCATCGGCTTTCTCGAACGGGGAGATTCGAACGGTCGCTGGTTTCCCGATGATGATACCGCGCTTGTATTCACCCGATCTGGCATCGAGTCCAGCGAAGGCGAGTGCAAGCATCGTGAGATTCGCAGCCGCGAACATGCCGATCCCGATCCGTTCTTTGCCTTTTCGGAAACACCATGCAAGCGCCGCGAAGGGCAGGAGCATTGCGGTGACGAGGGCGATCTTCGACCATGCCCTTGTGGAATACCGCTCGAGAAACGATTGCCATGCGGAGCCTTCGGCCACGGGATATACCGCTACCTGGTCCTGCGCGAGTTTCAGATTCGCCAGCAGGTCTGGATCGCGCGGCGTGAGCACGAGAGCGCGCTCGAAGGCGAGGATGGCCTTACCGTTTTCACCCATCTGGTAATAGGCGCTACCGACATTCCTCAGCACAGAAATGTGTGGGCCATCGGCTTTCAGTATCTCTTCGTAGGACTTCGCTGCCTCGGAGTATTTCCCGGCCGCGTATGCGGCGTTTGCCTGTTTAAAATCGGCTCCTTGCACGAGGCCACCAAGCAACAGAAATCCCAATGTGATGAGTTTGATCGTTTTCATGCCGCTTGCTGCTTTCGTTTCGTTTCAAGATTCACGAGGCTTTCTTCCAGTTTGGATTTCCACGTCATCAAATCCTTCGTGGAAGCCATTTCTCCGGAATAGTCGACCCGATCCGCCTCCACCAAAATATCAGCAATCGCCTCGTCTTCCCCATCGAGGTCCGCGAGCGTAACCGCCTCCGGTTTGATTCCCACCCGCTCCGCGATACCCAGCTGAACCGCGCTCTTGGCGGAGAGAAAAAAGGCGGCAGCATCACCTTGCGAAACGGCTTTGTCCGCAGCCTCCACCGCCTCACGCAATGCGAGTTCATGGGCTTTGCGCACTTCTTTCGCTGGATCCACCTCACGAGATTTCCACCATCCGGTGCCCAGAATCGCCAGGCTGAGTAACCCGCATCCGACCACGACGGGCGTAAACCATCTGGCAGCAGAAAGCGGCTCATAGCTCGTCACCGCGCCCAGATCCTTGGCCAGCGGGGCGAGCTGCGGCACATCTGGCTGGGGATTTTTCGGCTGCTTCGCCTCCGCAAAATCGGTGGATTTCACCACCTCGCCGGTAATTACTATTTTTCCCGTCGATGATTTAATCTCACGATATTCGCCTTTTTCTGGATCGAAGTAGCTGAACCCCAGAGCCACTTCCGGCTCGCCCGGCAGGAGTGGTATGGCATTATAGCGGAAGGTCTTCGTCCCGCCGAATGAGGCCACATCCGTCGGCACGAAATCGTCCGAGCCTCTGTATGTCTTCCAGTCGCCGTTCGGTAGCGGCTGCGGTGCGGAAAGCAGCGCGAAATTACCCGAGCCCTTCACGACCGTCTCGATCTGGCATGGCTCGCCAGTTTTCAGCGAATTCGGGATATTAACCGACTGAAATTCGAACTCCCCGATCGCCCCGGTAAAGTCCCCCGGGCGTCCGTCCTTTGGCAACTCCCTGACCTCGATACTTAGTGGATTCTCTGTGGTGAGCTCCACGTCTTTCTGCACCATGGGTGCGAAGAAATTATTCAGCAACGATCTGCCGAACAACGGATCGTTAAATGCGGAAGGCCTACGCTGCGCCGTATCATCCCGGACCGCTACCGTCCCAGTGATCCTGAGGCTAGCGGGATATACACCTGCCTTTGTCGCGGACAGCCCACCGAACCAAGTCACGACGAGAAAGCGTTGCCCGTTGATCACCTCGGTGCTCTGGCTGGGTTCTTCGCTAAGATTGTGCAGGGTAAAAGCGGAGCCTTCCGGGCGCGGCATGCTGCGGAGGGAAACCTGCGCGTCTATCGGGAAATAGGCCTGGATCTTCACTGGCGCGATCTCGCCGGGATAAACGTGCTTGCGATCCTTCGCCACCATTCGGAATCCGAGGTGACCGTATTTCCCGGGCGTTTCCGTTTTCTTTTCCTCATCCATCCCCGCTGGTGCGGCATTCGGAGATGCTCCGACTTTCAGCTTCAGGGGCTGTGTGGCGTAGTCTTTCCCGGCGATACGGACGGTGATGGCAGGGATTTCGTAGTTGCCCGCCTGGTTCGATCCGACGACGAATGAAAATACAATCGAGCGGGTCACGTCGCCATTGATCATCCGCATCTGCTGTGAGGCGCCACGCGAATTGACGATGAGATCTTTGACCGCCGGAAGCACCGGCGGCCCCTGCGGCGAACCGCCTTCAACGGTTACTTGAAGTATCACCCCTTGCCCAGCCGGCACGGTATCGGCGGAGAGTTCCGCCGTCACCTCCACTCCATGCAGGGAGGCGATGAGAAATAGCCAGAGGATTGAAATTACCTTCTTCATAGTCGTTACCAGGTTTTTCCTTTCGTGGTGTTGTCGTTCGAACCGTTGGCAGGCACCGGAATCACGACCCGTTCATCGCCGCCGAGACTATCAAGCAAACGCATTGCTTCTTCCTTGGACATCTCGCCCGCCACCCGCTCCCCGGCTTTCTGTGCGGTGGTGCCCGCTGCTTGGCCTTGCTCGCCCTTTTCTTCACCGGGCTTAGCGGCTTCGCCCGGCTGTGTTGCTGGCTTCGAGGTCTCTTCGGGTTGCTTCTCTTCCTGTCCTTTCATGCCCGGCTTCTCCTCGCCAGGTTTCTCATTCTTCTCCTCGTCCCCGGCGCCCTCGTCCTGATCCTGAGGCTCCTGGCCGGATTCGTCTTTGCCATCTTTCTTCTCACCCTCTTTTCCGTCGGATTGCTCCTCCTTAGGTTGATCCTTTCCGGGCTCGTTATCTTGCTCGGATTTGTCATCGCCCCCCTTGCCTTGTTGATCCGGATTCGGCTCGCCCTCACCCTGTTGTTTATCATCGGACTCCCCCTCCTCCGATTCATTTTCCTGCGGGTCTTTCTTTTCCTCCTGCTGCTTCAGCTCGTCAAGTTTCCGCTGTACGAAATCGCGGTTGAACTTCGCATCGGCATCGTTCGCGGCGAGAGAGATCGAGTCATCGTAGGCTTTGATCGCTTGCTGCCAGGTCTCCATGGTTTTCTTCGCATCCTCCTGCGCGGTTCCTTGCCCAATGCGGAACAGGGAATTACCAAGGTTATAGTAGGACTTCTGCTGGAGGGCAAGATCCGGGGTATCCAGGGAGCTTCTGAGTTCCTCCGCCGCTTGCTCGTATTCACCACCCTCGTATGCCTTCGTGCCGTCGTTGTAGGCGGTCACATCCGCACGGGCACCGGCAGCGGTGAGGAACAAAGCGGCGGAAACCACAGCCACGGGACGCACCCTGCGGGCGACGGATACGACAGCCTTGCGTTTCCTCTCAGGCTTCCTTTCACCCAGGACAGCTTGTAGCACAAGCATGATCAGAGCAGCACCGAGCGGCCACTGGAAACGCTCCAACGGGACTTTCTCAAGCTTCTGAGCGATCTCGCTTTTCGGAGCAATCGCGAGGCGTTTCCGATAGATCGCATCCAGCCCCTCCGCTCCGCGACCGAGCGGGACATACAGACCGCCGGTCAGCTCGGCGATTTTTTTTAACGTTTTCTCATCGAGTTTCGTCCGCACCTGCTGGCCGTTCTCATCGGTCAGATTAGTCTGCCTGCCGTAGCGATCCGTGACCGGAATGAGCTGTCCGTTCGCCGCGCCCACACCTACTGTATAGATCGTTGTTCCGTTTTTCGCCGTCCCTCTGGCAGCAGCAACCGCCTCACCCTGCAAGTCCTCGCCATCGGTGATGAGCACGAGGAAACGCTGATTGTTCCCCTCCGCATCGAAAAGCCTGTCGGCCTCCCGGATCGCGCTGGCGAGATCGGTGCCCTGGCGCGGGATGAGGTCGGTATTGATGGAGTTCAGCGACTCGCGAAAGGCATCGTAATCGAGGGTCAGTGGACAAAGCGCGAAGGCGGAGCCTGCGAACGGCACCAGCCCCACGCGATCTCCCTCCAGCCTTTTGAGAAAATCCAGAATGCCGAGTCTCGCGCGCTCCAACCTGTTCGGAGTAAGATCTTCCGCAAGCATGCTGCGCGAGGTATCTACCGCGAAAAGTATATCGATCCCCCGGCGCTTCACCTCCCGCCATTCATAGCCCAACTGCGGCCTAGCAGCGGCGATGGCGAGGAAAAGGACGGCTGCGAGCCAAAGACCGCGCCGGATCCATCGCAGCGCAGGCGACCAACCGGCGATCAGGCGTTGCTGGAATCTCGGATGCGCCAGCTTATCCAGATCCGCACGCCTACGCCGATCCGCCGTTTTGAACATCCACAGCCCCAGCGCGACGAGCACCAGCCCGAGCGCGATCCATGCGGGTTGTGAAAATTGGAAGTCGGAAGTGTTCATGGAAGATGGCGGTAGCGGGTTTCTGACAAAGCCCTTTCGGAAAGCACCAGAAAAAGACCGGGAAGAAGAGCAAAAAGCATGAGCTCCTGGTAATCCTCATATTTTTTCACCGTGCGTTTCGTGGTTTCGAGCTGGTTGATCTCTTCGTAAATTTTCACCAGGGAATCGGTATCTGTCGCCCGGAAGAACTGGCCACCGGTGACGGAGGCGATTTCGCGCAGGGAATCCTCGTCGATCTCCACCTTGACCATCTCCATCCGCTGCCGTCCGAACCGATCGCGCACCGGAATGGGAGCCTCGCCACGGGTGCCGGCTCCAATGGTGTATATCTTAATCCCGAGCGCCTTTGCTGCCTCGGCGGCAGTCACGGGATTCGCCGCGCCGGAGTTATTCACGCCATCGGTCAACAGGATGACGATGCGGGATTTCGCCTCCGAGTCGCGCAAGTGGTTCACCGAGGAAGCGATGGCGGAGCCGATGGCAGTGCCGTCCTCGACCCGCCCGATCTTCACCTCGCTAAGGCGATCCTTGAGCCAGTCGTGGTCAAGGGTAAGCGGACTAACAAGATACGGCCTACCCGCGAAGGCCACCATTCCCATGCGATCCCCCGGGCGGTCGCCGACGAATTGCTCGACCACCTTTTTCACAACACTCAGGCGACCCACCGGCTGCCCGTCGATATTGAAATCCATCGCCTCCATCGATCCTGATACATCCACCGCGAGCACGATGTCGATCCCGCTGGTTTCGATTTCCGTTTTCCCTTTTCCGAGCTGTGGCCGGGCTAGAGCGAGGATGAGTAATGCCATCCCGAGGTAAGCAAGTGCCATCAACAAACCACCTGCCCGCGATCTGGGATGACTACCTATCCCCTTCGCATCCGAGACGGATGGCAAGCGCAAAGCCACCGCACGCCCGGATCTGCCACGCAGCAAAGCCATCACCGGCAAGGCGAGCAGTAACCAGAGGAGCGCTGGATTCGCGAACTGGAAACTTCCGGCTATCACGCTGCCTCCTTCGTTTTCATTGTTTCCGGCGTGTCCACGAATGTCTTCGCCTTCGAGATGAGGCTCTCACGCTCCGCCACCTCCAGATTCGTCCCGGCGAACTTCGCCATATCGCAGGATTTCAGAAACCCCCTCAGCGGCTCCATGCGGGAAACGAGCGATTCGTTTTTGGTAACGAAAATCTCCTGCAGAAATTCTTCCGTCGTGCGCTTCGGCGCTGCCAATCCGAATTTCCTTTCGATAAAAACGCGGACGACATTGCTTGCCGCGAGTGCGAAATCCCCCGGCATCATCGCACCGCCGTTGTTGCGCAAGCTATCCAACTCCTGCCGCGCCCATTGCTCCGCCGAGACAGCCGGGCGCGCACGCCGTTTCAGCCACCAGAAAATCCCCGTAATCAGAAGCAACACCGCCAACCCGATCAACGCATACATCGGCCATGACGAGGCCTTCTCAGGCGCGGGGATTTCGATCAGCGGCTTTGCGCCGCGTATGTCTTCCTCCACCTGCGCCGATAGCGGAAGGGTCAGGAAAAATGAAATGACTGCAGCCCATTTCATTTCCGCGCCCTCCTTGTCCTGAAAAATCCCATCAGCGCCGGCACCCAATCTCCGCCCGCCGAGAACTCCAGCAGATCCACCCCGCTGCGCCTCACCGCGCCCGCGATCCGATCCTTACGCCCCGCCGCCTCCTTCCGGTATGATTCCCGTGCCTTCGCATTCCCCGTATCCAGCTCCACCAACTCCCCCGTTTCCGCATCCTCGATCCTGAGCACACCGACATCCGGCAACTCCGCTTCCAGAGGATCGTTCACCGCCACCGCAATCATATCGTGATGCTTGCTAGTAACGCCGAGCTTGTGCTGCAGCTGCTCCTCATTTTCACCCACTCGGAAATCCGAAATCAGGAAAACCACCGCGCGCCGCCGCAGCACACGGTTTACGAAATCCAGCGCACCGCAGATGTCAGTCCCCCGCCCTGCTGGCTGAAAAAACAGCGCCTCACGGATCAGACGCATGATGTTCATGCGGCCTTTCAAAGGCGGAATGTATAGCTCCACCTCGTCGGTAAAAAGCACCAGTCCCACTTTGTCACGGTTGCGGATCGCGGAGGCCGCCAGAACGCCACCGATCTCGGTCTGTAGCTCCCGCTTGCTCGCCTCGCTGGAGCCAAAATCTGAGGACGCGCTCACATCGATCATCAGCAGAATGGTCAACTCCCGCTCCTCGGTGAAGGTCTTTACGAAAGGATCTCCGGTGCGCGCCGTGACGTTCCAATCGATGGTCCGCACATCATCACCGGGCACGTAATTGCGCACCTGATCAAAGTCCATCCCGCGCCCTTTGAAGACGCTCGCGTAGCTGCCAGCAAGATGATCGTCCACAAGCCGGTTCGTGCGGATGTCCATGCGCCTCACCCGGCCCATGATCTCGGCTGCACGAGCCTCGTTCTCCTCCGCCTCGCGGAGCTCTTTGGAATTTTTCGCCATCTTGTTTCTCCGGAAAATGGATCAAGGCACCGGCATTTCATCTAGGATCTGGCGGATGAAGTGTTCCGCGTCCAATCCCTCCGCCTCAGCCTCGTAGGAGACCACCACGCGGTGGCGTAGCACATCCGGAGCGATGGATTTCACATCATGCGGGGTGACATACGTCCGCCCGTCGAGAAACGCTCTAGCCTTGCCAAGCTGGGTCATCGCGATGGATGCGCGGGGCGATGCACCCACTCTCAGATACGGGCCTATTTTCAGCCCGAAATCATCCGGCCTGCGCGTCGCATGGACAAGACTAACGATGTAGCGCTTCACTTTTTCATCCAGATACACGCGGTTCACCACCCGCTGGGCATCACGGATCACATCCAAGGAAACGATAGGTAAGGGCTTCGCGCTGTCCTGCGTGCTCGCTGCGATGTCGATCACCGTCATCTCCTCCTCCATCGTCGGGTAATCCATCAGCACCTTCATGATGAAACGGTCAAGCTGCGCCTCGGGCAGCGGATACGTGCCTTCCTGCTCCAGCGGGTTCTGGGTGGCGAGGACGAAAAACGGCTCGGCCAGTTTAAAGCTCTCCACGCCGATTGTGACCTGCTTCTCCTGCATCGCTTCCAGTAATGCGCTCTGCACCTTCGCCGGTGCGCGGTTGATCTCATCTGCCAGGATGAAATTCGCGAACACCGGACCTTTTTTCACCTCGAAGCGGGCGGCGCGGGGATCAAAAATCTGGGTTCCGATGATATCAGCGGGGAGCATGTCGGGAGTGAACTGGATGCGGTGAAAATCCGCGTTCACCAGCTCAGCCAGGGTCTTGAGCGCCAGGGTTTTCGCCAAGCCAGGCACACCTTCCAGCAGAACGTGTCCACCCACAAGCAGCACTGAGATCAAGCGATCCACTAGGTCATGCTGACCGATCAGGAAACGCCCGATCTCGGCCCTCAGCGGATGTACCCAGGCGGAGGCCTCATTAATTTCATCTTCCGTCAAACCCGCAGCCATCCGTTCTGGCTGCGACGGTGGCGCTTCTTGGTTGGTATTCATATTTTCTTTCTCAATTTCCAGCGCTCCCAACAGGATCGCTTGTTCATAAATTACCGGAGAATTCCTACCCGTCCAGCCTCTTTCATTGCAACCGTCCGCCGCGGCATCGCATATCAGCGCCAGGAGGAGAACCTCCTCGGGAACCATTTCATTCGGCACCCGGCAAACCGCCCAGTTCCACCCAGCGGATTGCATAGCGCAGCACCCCGCAGCACTCTCCAGTTGCAGCTTCTCGCGGATGTGCGACTTGTGAACGTCTACCGTCTTCGGGCTGATATTGAGACAGCTTGAAATTTCCCGAGTTCCCTTGCCCTCCCCAATCAGCCGGAAAATCTCAAACTCGCGGTCGGTCAGGCGGTGAACACCGTCCACCTTCTCCCCCGGATCCCCTCCGCTGAAAGTTTCAATGATCTTCGTGGACATTCTGTCACTCACCCAGATCCCACCATCCGCCACCCTGACGATGGCATCGATCAGAGTGGCGGACGGCTCATCCTTCATGATGTAGCCTTTCGCTCCGGCGCGCAGCACCCTCTGCGTGTAGAGGGTTTCCTCATGCATGGAAATCACCAGCACCGGAAGATCGCTGTAGATCGCCAGAACATCTTTCAGAAGCTCTAGCCCGTTGCGCCCGGGGAGTGTCATATCCACGAGGAGCAGATCCGGGCGACCCTTCTCCAGCAGCGCCATGGCATGCGGGGCGGAGTCCGCCATACCGCAGCATTCATAACCCGGGATGGAATCGACCAGGTGAGCAAGACCCTCGCGCACCATTGTGTGGTCATCGACAATCATCACCCTTTTCATTCCATCTCCTCCTGTTTCCCGTTAAATGGGACGGTGCAAAGCACGCGCGTCCCCCCATCCGGCGCATCTCCCGGACAATACTCGATCGCCGCCCCGATGGCATCCGCTCGAAATTGGACAAAGTGCAGTCCCATCCCCTGCCGCCTGCGACGCGGCCCGTAGAAAGGCCTCCCGTCATTTGATACCTCCAGCCGGAAACCGCCTGACACCTCATAGAGGCAGATCAGGATGCGCCGCGGTCGGGCGTGCTTGGCCGCGTTCGCCACCAGTTCCTGTGCGATGCGGAAGACATGGGTCGCCACCGCAGGATCTCCGATCTCCACCGGAACCGGACAGTCCATAGCGCAGCGCATTCCGAACCTAGCAGCCGTATCTTCCGCCAGCTGGCCCAGCGCCAACATTAGCCCCTCTGCGTCCAGCGAGACGGGTGAAAGCCCCCTTGCGATGCTCCGGCTCAATTTCGTCGCTCCGGCAATCTCCTTACCGATGATCGAAACCAAGCTCCTTGCCTCTTCCGAAAGCCCCACGGACGAACGCTCCAGTATCCCGCATCTCATCCCCAGCGCGGCAGGACGCTGGCAAAGGTCATCGTGAATGTCTCTACCTATCCTCGCCCGCTCATTCTCCGAAGAATGGATCGCCTGTCGCTGCAAATCCTTCAACTCCGTGATGTCCGATGAAATCCCCGCAAAATTCAGGATCTCCCCGTCCTCTGCACGGATTGCATAGATCCTGGCGCGGATCCAACGCACCCCGCCTGCGGAATCCCTGATGCGGTAAACCTCCTCATGTTCGTCCTCCCGCTCATCTAGCAGCAGTGAGAACGACCGGGTCACCTTGGATCGGTCATCCTCCACAACGGATTCGGTCCATACATTAATATCCGCATACAGGCTTTCGACCGGATGCCCCCAGATCCTCTCGAATGCCGGACTCACATCGAGAACCTTCTTCCAATCCGGACTGACCATCCAAAAAGCGTCGGCGATATGCTCGCTGATTTGCTCAAGGCGGCGAGAGGCGTCCTCATATCCACGCAACACCTTGAGGTTCGCGATCGCCTTCTGAATCACCGGGGCGACCAGATCCATAATACTTCCGTCTTTGGTTAGGAAATCCAACGCCCCAAGCTTCATCATCCTCACCGTAAGCCTCGTATCACTCACCTCTGCCACCACGATGAAAGGTATTTTGTATCCTTGTCTCCGCAGCTCTTCCAGCAGCTCCTCGCCCGTGATATCGGGCAGTCCGAGATCCAGCACCATCAGGACGGACACAAACTCACCCAAGGCTTCAAGAGCCTCCCTGCCGCCGCGGGCAATCTCGCAATGCAACCCCACCTCAGCCAAGCGGTGCGCCATTCGGGCGGCGGCGTCCGCATCGTGATCCACGATCAATATATGCTTCTCCGAAGCGATCATAACCCGGTGCATCCCCCGCATTGAAGTGTGGCCGTGTCGAAAAAAACAAAGAGCCGCCCATGAACGCCATCACCTTCAATGTTTCCGCAGTATTCATAATTTCCAATCAAATATTATGTTAATAGCAACAGTATGTAAATCATACAGGAAGTCAAGGCACTCGAAATTCTGCCAGCGAAGGAATAGGGTAAATATAAAACAATGTCCTGACGTTGTGTCCGCCTCCAAACCCGCTTCCTTCACTGGGGGGGCGGGCTTTTTCGTGCTTGGCGGGATTGGGATCAAAGTGGGATCACTTGGCCGACCGTGGGGGGGGGGGGGGGGGGGGGCCC
>CAJJBR010000024.1 GCA_905182475.1 Akkermansiaceae bacterium
AACTGGAGCAAAAAGAAGATCCAGGAATCCAACAGCGGCGGCGGTGGCGGTGAGCAGGAATACGAATACGGCGCTCCGGTTTACTAAGGCAGACCAGAGCGATTCTCTGACTTGGATTTAGCTCTGCATTTATTTCGTAAGTCTTTAGTTTTAAAGGTGACAGGGGGATTTGCGCTAGATAGAAACGCCATGCGGTTCTTCGGTGACTACGTGCTTTTTCGGAATTTTCTCGCCACGTGCTGGAACATGGGTTTTCCCATAGAGCCGTTCTATTTTCTGAATACGCCATGAGAACCAAGATTTGTAGTTTTTTCCCCAGAGCGGGCACCGCCCGTATCGTCACACTCATGGCAGCAGGCATTCCCGGCGGGGTTTTTGCGGCAGGATATTATCTACCGAATCAGGACGCTTTCGCAACCGCTCGGGGAAATGCATTTGTTGCAACGGCAGACAATCCCTCGGCCGTTTTCTACAATCCGGCTGGAATGACCCAGATCAAGGAGGGGCAGGCACAACTAGGACTCTATTCGATTGTGCTCGGGAACGAGGCGACGGTTGGCGGGGTAAGGACGGACGCGGAAACCGAACTTCAGGCGGCTCCGCATCTTTTTTATGTGCGACCTTATAATGACAGACTGACCTTTGGGTTCGGACTCAACAGCCCGTTCGGGCTCGGAACGGATTGGGGGAGGAATACGAATTTTAGTCCGGTCGTGACCGAAGCCCGGCTCACATATCTCAGCGGAACCTCCGCTGTTGCCTACAAGGTGTCCGACGAGCTTTCTGTTGGTGCTTCGGTATCGGTTAACTATGCGGATCTTACTTTGGAGCAGGGGCTTGGTGCTCCGGGGAGCTTTCTCCGGTTCGATGGCCAGGACGTCGGTGTTTCGGCCGGTCTTAGTATCAGGTGGCAACCGACCGAGCAGCACGCATTCGGTTTGGTTTACTCCAGTGGCTCCACCTTCGATCTGGATGGGCGGACCACTTCGAGTCTGCTTCCTTCGGATAACTCTGCGGGATTGGATTTTAAGACCCCGGCGAGGCTGGCCGGTGGGTATTCCTATCGCCCGGCACCAGGCTGGAACGTGGAAGCTAACGTGGAATGGCTGAACTGGGATTCCCTCGATACTCTCACACTCCAATCCACCTCGATCGGTGGTTCGCTGCCAGTGGTCTTCAATTGGCAGTCCTCTTTTATCTACGAACTCGGTGTTTCCTACACCACGCCGGATGGCTACGTGTTAGCCGCCGGGTATGATTTCAATGCGAATGCCCAGCCGGATCGGAATTTTACCCCAGGGGTCTCCGATGCGGATCGGCATTGGTTCAATTGCGGCGTTGGTCGTCGGATGGAAAATTCCTCATGGATGCTTGCTTACCAGTTTGGTTATTCGAACAGGACGGTGGACGGTTCCGCCAATCCTCTAGCAAACGGCAAATACAAATCCCGCCACAACGCGTTGGTGCTTTCCTGGCAACGAACTTTCTGATGGAGGACGGAAGGGAAGAGACCATTGTAGTGACGGGAGCGAGTTCCGGTATTGGTCGTGAGATCGCCATCCAACTCGCAGAGCCCGGACGGATTCTCTGGCTGCTCGGGCGTGACGAACAACGGCTGGAAGATGTGGCTGCCAAAGTTCGATCAAAGGGAGCCGTAGCTGAAAAAGTGAAGATCGATCTTGCTGATCTCAAGGCGGTGGATGTCTTTTTGGAAAACACGTTTCCATCCGGTAGTGATGTGGACTGGGTCTATCTCGGCGCGGCTATCACGGCCTTCGGTGAGGTTCAGGACATGACGGGTGAAGATTGGGATAAACTCTACCGCACGAACCTTCTCAGCCCCGTCCAGATGGCTAGGCATTTCTATGTGAATATGATTGAGAGGAAACGGGGAAATATCATTCTGATTTCCTCGCTCGCGGCCTATGCCGGTTATCCGACCGCTACCGCATATGCCACGATGAAGGCCGGCCTTTTGGGGCTCTACCGTAGCCTTTGTTACGAGGGGAAGGGGCATGGTGTTTCAATCTTCCACGCTTCGCTCGGATACGTGGGGACGGGAATCTACAAGTCCGCCATTTACCGGAAGACCAGTTACGAGAAGACGATGAAATCCATCGACAGGCTGGGATTTAGAATCCTTCCCGCCAGCGAAGCTGCTTCAAAAATCATTTCAAATGTGAAAAGAGGCAAAAGCGAATTTGCCATACCTGGTTATGCTGCTGCGATGAAGTGGGTCGCACCCCGGATGCCTTTTGTCATCACTGCCGTGCATAGAAGGATCATGAAAATCTACCGCCAGCTAGCATGATGCCGAATTCTCACATGATCCGTGTTTTCGGTGGTTCGACGGTTTTGCTGACCGGAGCCGCCTCGGGAATTGGAAGGGCTCTCGCGCTCCTTCTCTCGAAGTGCGGAGCAACCGTGCATGCTTTGGACTTAAATGAGGAAGGCTTGGATAGTCTCGTGTCGGAAGCTGCGGCGATTCATCCCCATTGCGTGGACATTACCAACTACGAAGCATATTCAGCAGTGGTTGCAAAGATATCAGAAAGTTCTACTCCAATTGATTTCCTCTTCAATAACGCAGGTGTGACGCTTCTAGGTGAGGCTCAGAATATCCCCTTTGAGCGTTGGGAATGGTTACTGGATATCAATCTGATGGGCGCAGTTAACGGGACGATGTTAATTTACCCAGGAATGATCATGAGGAGGTCGGGGCATATCGTGAATACCGCATCAATCGCCGGATCGACTGGCTATGCCACTGCAGCCGCTTACACGACATCGAAGGCGGCTCTGTTGGAATTCTCGCGTTCCCTGCGATCGGAGGCTGAAGCTTACGGTGTCCGTGTTTCCGTCGCGTGCCCCGGCTATGTGAACAGTGCGATTTTTTCCCAAGACAGGATTGTCGGAGCAGACCGGGATGCGATGGTGCGCGATTTGCCAGTGAAAATGATGTCAACGGATGAGGCTGCATTCGGTTTCCTCAAAGGCGTTTCCAAAGGAAAAAATACGATCGTCTTTCCATTCACAGCACGATTCCTTTGGTTTCTATCCTGTTGGGTGCCGTCTGCGCTCGGTGTTTTCCAAAGGAGGTTTATGAGAGTGTTCCAGACGAAGTAACCGGGAACTCTTAGGAACTCCACCCGAGTTGATCAAACACCCTTTCTGATTCCTGTGATCTAAAATCGGTGGGTGCGATTTTGTAGTATTCGCGGAATTCTCGGTAAAAGTCCTTCTGGGCATTGAAACCAAGTTGCTGCGAAACTTCTTTGATCGAGAGGCCGCCTCGAAGAAGGGGTCGGGCGGAGACCATGCGTTCGGACTTGAGATACTTTTTCGGACAGATTCCGAGGGAACTGTCAAACTGCCTACGGAAGTGGCGAGGTGAGACTCCGAGCATCGAGCAGAGCTTATCGATCCTGTAACCGCACTTTTTTGCCAGGCCGGAGAGAGGGATCCTCGATCCACTAGGAAGGGTGTAGCATACCACCCCATCCAACTGGATGATTTTCGAATCTTTTGCTTTACCCGCCATTACGTTTGAAAAAAATTAGCGCTATCGCATTGATTGTCAATGATTTTCAATAATGTGCAGGCAAGCTGCGAGCTTTTACAGGATTCCAAGGGCTGCGGAGACGAGGAGTTCGTCCTCAATCAACCACTTCGCAGCTTCTGAGCCTGGTGTGGCCTCTGCTCCCTTTGGTTTTCCGGTGCGAGGTGCGATGGAAATCTGAAGAGTGGCCGCCCGTTTCCGGGTGACGCTTGCACCCGCATCATAGATTGCCATGACGGCCGCCATTGCGGACATCGCGTTGGTAGCGCTCTTGGGATCGCTCTCGTTTCCAAGGATAGCCTGGAGAAGCGCAGGGGTAGGGTCGGTATCGGCATGGAGTTCGGAGCCATCTTCGCTTACGCAAATTCCTTTCGCTCCGGCTGCTTCCAGTGCTTCTGCGAGTTTCGTTACTCGTCCGGCGAGATCAGGCACGGCGATGGCAGAGGCGAGAAGCGATTCCAGCTTACTAGCCAGTTCTAGCTGGCGTGAGTGCAGCTTTCCAAGATCAGGGGTGGTAGTGACGCTCTTCGGGTCGGGTGCGAAATCTGGGGAGGAGATTGCGAGACGGATAAAGGACGCGATTGCTTCGGCTGCGTGGTTGCTTGGGGTGCCGGAGCAAACCGGGACGAAAGCGAAAGCGGCAAGCCTGTTTGCGAGAAGCACGTTTCCAACAGCGAGCATCTTTGCTCCGAGAAGATTGTCGCGCTCGCGCTTGACGATGAAGAATTCCATCGCCCGGCGAAGAGTAATTTCAAGTTCAGGGATGTCCCATGGTTTGGTAATGTAGCGGAAAATACCGCCTTGGTTGACCGAGCCGATCGCGGCATCGATATCCGCATACGCGGTGGATAGGATCTTGATGATATCGGGGTAATCCGCAGCGATCTTCGAGAGGAAACCGACACCGGTTTCGTTAGGCATGCGTTGGTCGGTGACGATGATTCCTATCTCGTTTGCGTGCTCACGGAATACTTTTAGCGCCTGAACGCCATCTTCGGCTTCGTAGATTCGGAATTTTCTGCCGAAGAGGCGCCGGAAATATTTCCGGGAATTGGCCTCGTCATCAACGAATAGAATGGCGTGCCGTTGGTAATCGTAAGTTTCGGTTTCTGAGTTCATAATTTGCGGTTGTGATTAGTCTTCGTATTGATCGGAATCTGTTTCCGAGGAGTAGGGTTTGGGAAATAGCAGCCTGATTTCAGTGAATTCCTCCGGGCGGCTATCCACATGGATGGTGACGTTATGATCTTGGAGGATTTGGTGGGTGATGGATAGTCCAAGCCCCATTCCCTTGCCTACGTCTTTGGAGGTAAAGAATGGATCGAAAATTTTAGGGATGTCTTCCTGAGGGATACCGATCCCATTGTCACGGACAGTGATGGAGGTGCTTTCGCCTTCCATTCCGGCAAATACCTCGATCCTACCTTTTAGGTCAGGTTGCTTCACCCGGTGTTCCTGGATCGCATCGATGCTGTTTTGCAGAAAGTTGATGAAGACTTGGTTCAACTGGTTTGGGTTCGCAAGGATTTCTGCAGGAGAGTCGGATCGGTAAGTGATCTTGATCTCTTCTCCTAGCTCGTGGTTGATCATACGGATTGCCCGTTTGATGATTTCTTCCGGATCGCAGCGGTCTTTTGGAGACTCTGCCTTCTCATCGTGTGTGAACTGCCTGAGGTCGATGACGATTTGTGAGACGCGCGCGACACCTTCTCGGATATCCTTTAGCGTGTCCTCATACTCCGGGCGCTCTTCCTCTGGTAGCATGGGAGTGAAGATGGCTAGGGAGTGCAGGCCTGCGTTTGCGTAGTTCAAGGGGTTGTTGATTTCGTGGATGATGCCGGCGCTCATACGGCCAAGTGCTGAGAGTTTTTCGTTGCGAAGCATTAGGACTTCGTTCTCCTTGATCTTCTCTAGGGCGGTTTTGAGATCCCGGTTCATATCAGCCATTTCCCTGCGGAAGCGACCCATTAGGATTTGGTTCTGGAGCCGAAGTCCAAGCTCTGCGGTGGAGAAAGGTTTGGTAAGGAAGTCACTCGCGCCTGCCTGGAGTGCATCGATCTTGGTTTGCTCGTCTGCGCGGGCAGTAAGAATGATGACCGATGTATCACGCGTGGAATGGTTTTCACGCAAGCGGCGGCAGACTTCGACACCGTCCAGCTCGGGCATCATGTAGTCGAGCAGGGCGATTTGTGGTCGGTGGATCTTCGCGAGTTCGAGTGCCTCGGCTCCGTCGGATGCTTCGAGAATTTCGACGTCCTCCAATTGCATGATCAGAAAGCGGCGGATGTCCGGTTCGTCGTCTGCGATTAGAACCAGTGGTCTTGCCCCGCCTTCGCGTGGCCCGATCCGGGGTGCGGCTGGCATTCCGAAATTTTGCGGGGTAGGAACTGTTTTCGCGCGTGCCTTGGGAGGGATGGCCATTGCCGCCTTTCGGTGGATTTCCACGATGCCTTTGCCGCTGATCGGTGCATCGTCAGTGATCTCGCTCTCCTCGGCTTTTTCGACCGGGAAGCGGACAGTAAAATGTGTGCCGATACCGACCTTGCTGGTAGCACCGACTTCGCCTCCCAGTGACTCGGCAACAGAGCGGACAAGTGCGAGGCCGATGCCGGAGCCTTGAAATTTCCGCGTGGAAGATGTGTCCACCTGCCAGAAGCGGTCGAAGATTCTCTCCAGATTCTCCTGCGGGATGCCTACGCCCGTATCCTTCACCGAGAGTTTTAGTTTCTTCTTGGAGATCTCCAGATCGACATCGATCGTGCCGCTCGAGGGGGTGAACTTGATCGCGTTAATCACCAAGTTGAGGACGATCTTGTCGAACTTGTCGCGATCAAGGAGAACGGCGGGGGATTCGGATTCACAAGTCCAGAGGAGTGCTACGTTGTCCTGTTCGGAAAGGTGTCGTAGCGATTTCATCAATCCCTCGAAATGTGCTTTGACGGGAGTTGGTTGGAAATTTAGATCAGCGTGTCCGGTATCGAAACGGACGAGATCGAGAAGGTCGTCGATGAGTTTCATCAACCGCAGGCCGTTGTTGCCGAGGAGCTTGACCATTTCCGGAACCTTGTCTTCCTGGTCACGCGGCTTGATTATCGTGCCGAGCTTCTCAGTGATGCCGAGCATGATGGTGAGTGGCGTGCGGAGTTCGTGGCTGATATTAGCGAAGAAGCGGGTCTTTGCTTCGTCCAGTTCGCCGAGGCGTTCGTATTGTGAACGTAGAGTTTCCCTGGATTTCTCCACCTCGGCGCGGAGAGTGTATTCGCTGAGCCGAAGCCTTTCGTAGAAGTAGCTTCCAACAATGACGAACACGCCGGTGACAAAGAGAAAGTAGCTGTTGTTGAAGAGGGTTCGGAAATTTGGTTCCTCGAATGCGAGGGCCACACTGATGAAGTAGAAGGTGGTACAAGTCGCAGTCATGACAGCTGACTGCCTGAAGTTCCATCGAAGGAGCAGCGAAAGTCCGACGAGCACAAGATTGAGGCCGGCGTAGTAGATGGAGTTTCCGCCACCGGTGAAATAGATCATCACACAGATGGAAAGTATAGGCAGCAGGGCGATCCAACCTGCAACAAAACTTCCGTGTCGGGTACCTCGCTTACTCTTGAGATCGATGTAAACCAATACCAGAAGAAGGCTACAGACGAGACGGATGATGAAGAACAGGAGTAGATATTCCGGGAAAACGACGACATCAAGAGTGCCGCCCGCCATCATGAAAATCGCAGCGAGAACGGCTGCGCGACGCGCGTTTTCTACGGAGACGTCGCGTTCGTACCTCCTGAAGGATTCCAGAACCTCATCCGGGATATCTTCCGGGGTTGACTCAACGGTTGCCAATTTCGATTTCGAGGAAAATATTTACACCTGTTGAGTCCGCTTTCACCGATGAAGAAACGATCGGTGACGTATCAGGAATGAGATCCTCCATCTCCGTGTTGTCACGATAGATCAGGTTCCATTCCATCACATACTCCATCCAGGCTTTGCGGGGATTGCTGGCAGCTACGTTGGTCACGATTACCCGGCCACCGGGCCGCACCATGGTGCAGAAGAGATCGACCAAGCGTTTGCAAACGCGTTGGGAAAGGTAATCGAAGAGGCCAGCGCAATAGACTACGTCGTAGTCTCTGAATGCCTCATCGCCGCCTTGGGTTGCGGCGCGGAGAAGCTGGTGGACGGATCGTTGGAAATACCGGACTTGGGTTTCCCTACCACCGGACATGCGCGATTCATTGATGCGATCCCGTGTGTATTCCAGGGTCTCGGCATTGAAATCGAGAAGATCGATTTCCGCGAGATCGCTTTCGTCGCACTCGCGGAGGAAACGTTGCACTTCGACGGCGGGGCCGCAGGCGAGGTTGAAGATCCGTGTCTTTCCCTTCGATACTCGCTTCAGGCACTCGCCGCGGAGCATGTCTACAAGGAAGTCGATACGGTTGCGGTGCGCTACCACCGGTTCGGTATTCAGAAGAGTATAGTTGAGAATTTTCGCGAACGCGGAGGAACCCTCGTAGGGATCTCGCAGCATCATATTGACCATCTCGTAGTCACCCGCGTATCCGAGCGGCTTGGTGTAGGTGCGGAACAGGAAAGGGGAGCAAAGCACAATGGGGTGGAGCTGGCGCCGCACGTAGGATTTGTGGACAGACATTCCGGCTTCATCTACCTCAGTGGCTACTTTCTCAAACTGCTCCATCGAAGGCAGAATCTCTTCGACAACCCGCCGTTCTACCTTGCTGAAAATTTCTCGCTCCATCTCCTCCCGTTTCCGGGTGACGGTGGTTCGGATTCCCACGTCGATCCCTGTGAGCCAGTGCTGCACTCCCGATAGCATGCTGGAAAGGTCGGCCACCACGATTTTGAAGGGATCTTGCACGAGGTTTCCCGTTTTCCACTCCGACATAAAATCGGCAAACTGTGATTTTAAATCAGAGTTTCCCGCGTCTTGGCCAATTTCGGCAGTGATGCCTGCCAGGAAATCTACTTCCACCCAACCTTCGTCGAGCATCGCTTCGCAGACGAGCACGATACCGGTATTGAGCAGGTTACTGACCACTGCTTTGCCATTGTAGAGCATGCGCCGTGAAGCCATGATCCGGAAATCCGACAAAACCTCGGATAACTGCAGTATGCTGTATGGATTGTAAATTTCGAAGACTACGGAGTAGCGTTTGATCCGGAGCAGGTTCGCCGTGAGTTCAGTTCCTTGGCTATTCCGGCAGGTGATTACGCTTTGTGATGATTTAGCCTGATTAAGATCCATTTAATTAAATTCCGTCGCTTTGATTATGCAAAGTTCTCGAATTTTCACAAGTGCCTTAGTCAGAAATAGTCGGGTATTCGCATTCGTGGCCGTTTTTGGGTAATGATGGCCGTTTTTAGGTAATCAAAACTCTTTCCAAAGTAGAAAATCAGGATAAATCTAATTTTCAACAGAGGCGATCAATCAGCGTAAGCCGAAAGAAAGCCTCTGGGACATATCCTTAGTCTCCGATGACTAGTTCGTGATGAAATGGTAAGATCCGGGGGGACCTCGCCTCGCATCCGAAATCAGTCCGGAGACACTTTGGGGGGAAATGTGCAATACAAGGCGCGGGTTGGAAACAGCCCGCGCCTCTTTGTTGTGAAAATTGGCCATCTCGTAGGAAAACACTCCAAAATGACCCGAAATCATCATTTATGGCCGTTTTTGGATAATAAAAACTCTGTTAGGCTCTCAAATTTTGGAATATGGTACTGCTACATTGATCGGATAGAACCGTCCAAACCGGAACTCCCGATCGATTTGATTGCATCAGAAGATTTCACGGGAGACCGATGAGGTATTGCTAGGGAACTTGGGGGGTCTCCTTCGATCCTGGTTTCCCGGAAGGTTTTTGTTGTTTGAGTGTATAAATTGCCAGGCGCGGGTTGGAAACAGCCCGCGTCTGTTTTTTTTGGGTGTTTCGGACTCCGCTTGCCAAGGGTGCCGCTAGCGCCTAAACATCCTTCCAATGAAACGAAAGCTAGCACTCCTCTCCGTCGTCGGATTCGCATTTCTCGCCTCCTGTGTTGCCGAAAAACCAGCGGAAGCAGAGATAGGAAGCAAAGTTCGCCTCAAGACGAGTGCAGGTGACATCCTAATCGAACTGAATGCAGAGAAGGCACCTATCACGGTTGCGAACTTCCTAAAATACGTGAAGGCGGGTCACTACGACGGAACGGTTTTCCACCGCGTGATCGACGGGTTCATGATCCAAGGTGGGGGCTTTGCTCTTGATAACGGGAAACTGGTGGAAAAAGAAACCGGTGACGGAATCAAGAACGAGGGACAGAACGGCTTGAAAAACGACAGTGGAACCATCGCAATGGCACGGACGAACGATCCCGACAGCGCTACCGCACAATTTTTCATCAACGTGGCAGACAATGGGATGCTGAATTTTCCAAGTAACGGTGGCTACGCTGTCTTTGGTAAAGTGGTCGAAGGGATGGACGTGGTCGATAAAATCAAAGGGATGAAAACTGCTAGGAAAGGACTCGTGATGCGCCATCGGGCAACGGGTGAAGCGATCGTCTCTCCCGCAGGTGACGTTCCTACCGAGAACATCGTCATCAAAAGCGCTACTGCCGAGTAAGGCGTCTCATTTTCCACCCGCATGCAACTCTGGTTCTGCCCGCTTTTCGCGTTTCTCCTTGGCTCGGTTCCCTTCGGATTGTTTATCGCACGCTGGAAAGGGATCGATATTCGTCAACACGGATCCGGGAACATCGGAGCTACGAACGTGTTCCGGGTCATTGGGAAGAAAGAAGGTTTCATCTGCCTTTTGCTCGACGCGCTGAAAGGATTTATCCCCGTCATCATTGCGATCAATCTCGTACGGGTCGCCGGCGCGAATCCTCCTTGGGTTTCCCTTCCGTTCCCTGAATCGTGGGTTTTGGTGAAACCCCTAGCTTCCCAGTTTTCCGTCCAACTTGTTCACGTCCTGACCGCGCTGCTCGCCGTTCTCGGCCACAACTACTCGCCTTGGATAGGCTTCAAGGGTGGGAAGGGGATTGCTACTTCAGCAGGGGTCATCATCGCCCTGATGCCGGCAGCTATCGTGCTGCTGATTGTTATTTTCATGCTTACCTTAGCGCTTGCCCGTTACGTGGCGGTCGCGAGTATGGTCGCCGCTTTTGCCCTTCCTGTCCTCACTCATTTTGGCGCGAGATTTCATAAAAACACCGACGGTATAAGCCTGTGGGAGGCGGGAACATGGAATAAGCCACTGTTCTTCTTCGCCCTACTAATCGGCATCCTCGCTATCTGGAAGCACCGCACGAACATCTGCCGCCTTCGGGACGGGACTGAATCGAAGTTCGTCTGGTGCAGAAAAAAGAAACCCGTTGCCCTCGATCTATGACTTTTAAAAGCGTCGCAATCCTCGGCTCCGGATCCTTCGGCACCGCCATCGCAAAACTCGTTTCGGCCAACGTGGCTGAAGTTCTAGTCATCGGGCGCGATCCGGAAGTCTGCCGTGGTATTAACCAAAACCATCGTAATCCAAAATACCTTAAAGATATCTCCCTTCCGGAAAATGTCGTAGCCTCTACTGAGGTGGCTTCGGCAATTGGATATCCACTGATTGTATTTTCCGTCCCGGCGGGCGCTACCAGGCCCTGTGCGGAGGCTCTCTGTGCGGTAGGAAATATCTCTGAAGAAACCGTCATTCTTTCCTGCGCCAAGGGGATTGAAAAAAGTTCGGGTGATCGCATGAGCGAAATCATCTCCGAGGTTTTTCCAAACAATCCTGTCGCGGTGTTTTCCGGTCCCAACCATGCGGAGGAAATGGCTACCGGCCAGGCGACCTGCGTGGTGATCGGCTCCGGGGATACCCAAGTTGCCGGATCGCTGCAGGAACTTTTCACACTGCCGCATTTCCGTCCCTATACGACGGATGATCTTGCGGGAATGGAACTCGGTGGAGCAATCAAGAACGTTTACGCCATCGCTGCGGGCATGTCTCACGGCCTCGGCCTCGGCGACAATGCAGTCGCCGCCCTCGTCACCCGCTCCCTCGCGGAAATGACCCGGCTTGGAACGGCACTGGGTGGTAGGACGGAAACATTTGCCGGACTTTCCGGAGTGGGTGATCTGATCGTTACCTGCTTTTCCAAACATTCCCGCAACCACCGAGTAGGACTCGCGCTGGGGGAAGGGAAAACGCTAGAACAAGCCACACAGGCTCTCGGCATGGTCGCCGAGGGTGTTCCGAATACGCTCTCCATCCACCAGGCGGCACGCCGGGCTGGTGTCAGGACGCCAATCATCGATGCGGTTTACTCTATCCTCTACGAAGACAAGCCCGCTGCGAAAGCAATGGCGGAGCTGTTGTCGCGTGATACCCGCACGGAGTCCGAATAAATTTTCCGAAATTACCGCCGACCGCCACTACAGAGCGGCACTGTCTTTCGTGCGTCCAAATTTCGCCCCAAGCCACTCGACCAAGAACACCAGGGCAGCACCGAACAGCGCGAGCAGGATCGCGGGCATCGTCGAATTCTCGCTCATCGGAGGCACATGCCAGTTGGCGTAGCCGATTTCTACAAGTTCTTCGCCTTCGGCTTTCGATTTCGTTACCTCTTCAAACGTGCCCGGGCGCGGGACGAAATCGCGATCTTCGGTTTTCACGATGTAGGCACCTTCTGAATCTTGCTTGTAGACGGTGTCCTTCCAAGGCCAGATCAAAACAAGGGATCCGACGATAAATCCGGTAATCAAGGCGACGGCGATGTCGTGATGATGTTTGAAAATCCATGAGAGGATGTGCGAGAGCAGCAGTAGTCCGAGCACGCATCCAGTTGCGAACGGAATCAGGATCCCCAAATCACGATCACCGATTGCTCCAAGGACGAGTGCATAGTTTCCGAGTAAGAGTAAAACATAGGATCCAGATACTCCCGGTATAATCATACTCGAGATTGCGGCTGCACCGCAGAATATGAGAAATATGGGATTATCATTGCGCGATCCATGCGGTAGAAAGAGTAGGCTCACGGCAATGGCTAGACCTACTAGCAGGGCGATGATGGTTCCCGTTCCCCAGCGCCCGACCATCTTTCCGATGCCCCAGATCGAAGCAAGGATGAGCCCGAAGAAGAAGGCCCAGGTTGGAATCGGATGGTTTTCGAATGCTGGCTCAAGGAAGCGAGCCATGACGATGATGGCTACCCCAGCTCCGAGTGCTATCGATAGGAGGAAAAATAGATCCGTGTGTTTGGCGAACTCTTTGAGTTTACCAGTAAACAGCAGTTTGACTGCCTTCGGTCCGCAGGACTTGATGGCGTTGATCAGGCGCTCGTAAATCCCTGTGATAAAAGCGATCGTGCCGCCCGACACACCGGGGATAATGTTCGCAGTGCCCATGGCCGCACCTTTAAGGGCGGCTAAGATGTATTCGCTCATGCGCTGAGGTATCGGTGTCTCTGCTCAGCAGTTCAAGCGATTAGAACTTACCGTGAATAATTTTCAGAGATTTTTCTACGCATCGGCAATCGGTAGGTGACTCTGCTTCTTCCTATTTGCGGGATTGATCCGGATATTCGGCCGTCGTCCAATTGTAAGATGGGTGTGGAAAAGTTCGGTTTGTCTTGGGCGATGGCCGCCGCTGCCAGCCCGAAAGAAAAAAGAGCAGAGAGAATTTTCATGACCATAGCTTCCACGTCCCATCCGCCGATCTCAAGCCGATAGCGGAAGTCACCCAAGACACCGTTTGATCGTGCCTCCGCAGGCGCTTGGTATCGGCAGCCGCCGCGAACAAAATATTGCCAGTCGCGGCTCTTGCGTCCAATGATATGCAATGACTCCCGACAAGATCAGCGAATGGCTCCAGTATTTGAACATGGATGAGGCGGTTGCCGGAAAACTCGGGGTTTTCGGCGCGATCCTTTACATTTGCGCCCTCGCGCTGGTGGCGAACTTCCTGGCCAAGCGGCTGATCGAGTGGGTCGTCCATCCCATCATCAAGAAAACCGCGATCAAGCTGGATGACCTGCTGATCGAACACCATGTGATCGTCCATTTTTCGCATCTCGTTCCTGCGGCAGTGATCCATTTCTACGCCCCCGTCATCTTTCGCGGCGGAGAGGGGATCTTGGCGATCATCGGCTTAGCTGTGAACACCTACCTGATCATTATCACGCTGTTGGTGATTGACGGGTTGATCAATTTCGCCCGGGCGGTCTGGGAGAGTGGTCCGATCGGACGGCGCTATCCGGCGAAAAGTTATGCGCAAGCAGCGAAGCTCGTGATCAATCTGATCGGGCTGATCTTCATCCTCGCCGCCCTGCTGGGGAAATCACCTCTCGTCCTCTTCTCCGGTCTCGGCGCGGTGACAGCCATCCTGTTGCTGATTTTTAAAGATGCCATCCTCGGGCTCGTCGCCGGTTTCCAACTTTCCGTCAATAATATGGTGATGGTGGGGGATTGGATTGAAATGCCAGCACGCGGAGCGGACGGCGACGTTATCGATGTTTCGCTCACAACGGTGAAAGTCCAGAACTTCGACAAGACGATTACCACGATCCCGACCTACGCCCTGATTTCTGATTCTTTTAAAAACTGGCGTGGTATGAGTCAGTCCGGGGGGCGCCGTATCAAGCGTTCGCTGAATATCGACATGCGGACGATACGCTTCGCCGATGAGGAGCTGCTGGAGCGCTTCAAACGCATCCGCTTCCTTCGCTCTTACCTCGGCTCAAAGCTCGATGAAATTGAGGAGTATAACGAGGGTTTCGGGGAGAACCTCGATGAACTCATCAACGGACGCCGACTGACCAACGTTGGCACCTTTCGCGCCTACTGTGTAGCCTATCTGAAAAATCATCCGAAGATCCACCAGAAGGGCATGACACTGCTTGTAAGGCAGTTATCCCCGGGTGCTCAGGGACTTCCGCTTGAGATCTATGTTTTCACAAATGACATCGCATGGGGGAATTACGAAGACATCCAAGGCGATATCTTCGATCATTTTCTCTCAGTCCTCCCGGAGTTCGACCTCAGCCCCTACCAATCACCAAGCGGTGCGGATCTGGAGAAAGCCGGTTCACTGATTGGTGAATCGGGGTTCCCTGCGAAATAGGGGTCTTCGTTCCCAGCACCCGCTGGATCTTCTTCAGTTCCCACGTCGGATGTAGTCGCTCTCGGCGGTTGCAGGATTTACTGATGATGAGGTGTACGCTGGTGGACCAATTGAGGAGGCTGGCGTTACAGGAGCGGACACGTCACAGGACTGGGCAAACCACAAATAACACAAGTATGAAACCGACCACAATAATTGGAATGCTAGCACTCGTCTTTGGAGGTAATTTGATGGCTGACAGGGAAGCCCCCATT
>CAJJBR010000025.1 GCA_905182475.1 Akkermansiaceae bacterium
CATCGCCATTGCCCGGGAGCTCTCCGCATTCATCTGGGAGCTGCAGGTCAAACTCAACCTCCCCATGCCCGCTGCGGTGCCACCCGGACAATGACCCCTGACCTCTATTTTGGGGTTAGGTCTCTCATTTTGGCATTTCTTCCAAATCCCGTAGCATTTTCGTGTTCCTGGAATCGCGATGGAACATGCCTGTCAGGCGGCTGACTGCTCCGGTGTATCCCATCGCGAGACGTTGAGCAATCCATCCGTTGCTCACCGATGTGCGTTCGCGCAGCAGGACGGCGATCAGAACCTTCTCGGGTGCACTCTTGCGCAATTCGGCCAGCGCATTCGCCCCGGTCGGGAAGCCCCAGCTCCTTCAATGCCCTTTTTGCCAGTTCCTCTGCCATTACCGCGTCATGCGATCTGGCCACTGCATCGCGTTCCGCTCCCCTTGCCATAATCGCCGCGGTCTAGAAAATGTCTAATCGCATTGATGCGTGCGCGTTTTTTTCATCAGATTTAATGATGACCCACGGGCAATCTGCTGTCGAAGCGGACGGCATGATGGTGGTGGAGATCACGCCAAAGCTTAGACTCTTCGATAGCCTGTTGGTGGTTTTGCGGAGAATCCCTTCGGGGACGCCGCCGGTGAAAGCCTTGTATCCCTCCTCTAGGGCAAGCATCCCAAAGAGGAAAATGGCCACCCCAGCCGCGATCTCTTTGAAGTCCGGGCTGATCCAAAATCCATAAGCCAGAATACTAAAAATGGTGGGCAGAATGATTTCCCTAAACATTTGAATTTAATCAGTTTTCAGGGCTGTCAAGCAGCCCCCCCGAGGGAGGGCTTCGAGCAGGGATTCGCTCCTCAAGGGAGCATGATGCCTCTGATGGTATAGAAGAGGAGGGCGGCCATGGTTCCTGCGGCTGGAACGGTGATTATCCAAGCCGCGGCAATCTTCAGAAGGGCGGAACGTTTCACCAATTCCTGTCGATAGACCTTCTTGAGGCGCTTTCTCTCCTTTTTGGTAAGCTCGGTCTTGGCCGTGTTGAGCTTGAGTTTCTGCAGCATGATGCGCTTTTCTTCGAGCGTCGAACTCTCGAATTCTATCATGAAAGCTTCGACCTCCGGTTGTTCTACGCCCGTATGATGGAGTTCGATTTCATGAATCGTTTTGGCGTAACTGGTCTTGAGGTATTCTCGAAGAAACCCAACCCCAAAGATTCCTCCCACCGCAATGTGTGTCGAACTCACAGGCAAGCCCATTTGCGAGGCAATGATGACGGTGATGGCGGCAGACATCGCAATGCAGTAAGCGCGCATTTGATCGAGTTCTGTAATTTCGCTTCCTACCGTTCGGATCAGCTTTGGACCGAATAGAGCCAATCCCAAGGAAATGCCTATGGCCCCGATAGCCATTACCCAAACTGGGATTTCGGCCTTGGTAGCGACACCGTTGCTGGTGATCGCATCGGAAATTGCGGCAAGAGGCCCGACCGCATTGGCCACGTCATTGGCTCCGTGCGCAAAGCTCAGCAGAGCAGCTGAAAAAATCAGAGGAAGAGTGAACAGTTTGTTGACGCTCTGTTTCTCGTTTTTCATGCCCTGTGCGGCTTTTCTTACCATTGGTTTGAAGATGAAATAGGTCAGGATTGCGAGGGACAGTCCGATGCCACAGGCAGTCAGGACGTTCAATTCGATGACTTTCTTCAGCCCCTTCATGATCAGGTATGTACTGAAGGCCCAGACCATGATCGAAATCATAACCGGCAGCATGCGGTTCACCGCTGCTATCATGTCCTTCTTGTAGGTAATACTGCGTTTGATCCAGTAGAGGAAAGCGGCGGCAATGATGCCACCGATGAGAGGAGAGATCACCCAACTTGCGGCGATCAATCCAAACTTATCCCAATTGGCGATCCCAACTCCTCCGGCAGCGATCCCTGCGCCTAAGACCCCCCCGACAATTGAGTGAGTGGTGGAGACAGGAGCTCCGATAGCGGTGGCGATATTGAGCCAGATGGCACCAGCCAACAAGGCGGCCATCATCAACCAGACGAAGACATCTCCATTGGGGATCATGGAGGGATCGATGATTCCCTTTTTGATGGTGTTGACCACATTTCCCCCTGCAATGAAGGCTCCGGAGGCTTCAAAAATGGCGGCGATAATGATCGCGCCGGTCAATGTCAGAGCCTTGGAGCCAACTGCGGGGCCGACATTGTTGGCGACATCATTGGCCCCGATGTTCATGGCCATGTAGCCGCCGATCACTGCGGCCACCACCAACTCAATACTCACTGACCCACCAGCAGGATGAATCCCCGAGGCGTAGAGCATGATCCCGACGATGAACAAGAGGGCCGAGCCTATGCGAAACATTTCCCGTCGGCCAAGACGGGTTGCATTCTCAATCGATTGAAGATTATCAAATTCCATATTTAGGTGAGCGTTTTCCGAGTGGAAAGGGCAATGCCAAGCGCGACAAAGCTCTTTCCGTTCCATGAATATCTCCAATCAATGTTGCTGCGAAGCAGATTTTCCAAATGCAGGAAATTGCGGGAGAAATTAAGAGGATCGGACAAGGTGGCGGACAGTAAAAGAGGATTTTGGGTAAAGTTGAAACGCTAAAATGGAGAATTTTCCGCAAAACGCCGGAAAGGAGGAATGAACCGCCCATCTCGAACTCAAATTGCGCCACTGTTCCGTCAGGGTGTAGCTGAGGGGATCGGAGGGGAACCGTTGGAAAGGTAGTACTCCGGACTACAGTGAAAGCGTCAGCCCCTCCTCATAAGATGGCTTGGTGCTTTGCTGCCGCCTGGAAGGACGGCTTTCCGGTGGTCGATTGTGGCCTCAGGCGAGGATGGGTTTTACGATCTTGCCGTGGACGTCGGTGAGACGGAAGTGGCGGCCCTGATATTTGAAGGTCAGGCGCTCGTGGTCGATGCCGAGGAGGTGGAGCAGGGTGGCGTGGAAATCGTGGACGTGAACGCCGCCGTCGACGACGTTGTAACTGTAGTCGTCGGTCTGGCCGTGGCTGGTGCCGGATTTCACGCCACCGCCGGCCATCCACATGGTGAAGCAGCGGGGGTGGTGGTCGCGGCCGAAGTTATTGGCGGTGAGTTTGCCTTGGCAGTAGTTGGTGCGGCCGAACTCGCCGCCCCAGATGACGAGGGTGTCATCGAGCAGGCCGCGGTTCTTGAGGTCGGTGACGAGGGCGGCGGAGGCTTGGTCGGTTTCCTTGCACTGGGTGCGGATGCCTTTCGGTAGCCCCGAGTGCTGATCCCAGCCGGGGTGATAGAGCTGGATGAAACGGGTGTCGCGCTCGGCGAGGCGGCGGGCGAGCAGGCAGTTTGCGGCGAAGGTGCCGGGCTTGCGCGCGTCCTCGCCGTAGAGTTCGAAGGTGCTCTCCGGTTCGTCGGAGAGATCGGTGACATCCGGGATGGAGCGCTGCATGTTAAAAGCCATCTCGTACTGGGCGATGCGCGTCTCAAGTGCCGGGTCGCTGGTTTGCTCCAACTGGTGCTCGTGAAGTCTGCGGAGGTGGTCGAGGACCTTGCGGCGGTCGGAAGAGTCGACCCCCTTGGGACTGTTGAGGTAGAGCACGGCGTCCTTGTCGGGGCGCAGGCGGACCCCATCGTGTTTGCCGGGGAGGAAGCCGCTGCCCCAGAAGCGCGAGACGAGGGGTTGGCCACCCTTGCCCTTGGTGGTCATGACGACGAAGGACGGCAGATCTTTGTTCAGGCTGCCCAGCCCATAATCGAGCCAAGCGCCGATGCTGGGGCGGCCGGGAAACTGGGAGCCGGACTGCATGAAGGTGACGCCGGGGCCGTGGTTGATGGCCTCGGTGTACATCGATTTTACGAAGCATAGATCGTCGGCGATCTTGGCAGTATGCGGAAGCAGATCGCTGACCCACGCACCGCTCTCGCCGTGCTGCTTGAACTCGAAGGGAGAGCCGACGAGTGGCAGGCTGGCCTGGTTGCCCGACATCCCGGTGAGGCGCTGGCCCTTGCGAATGGAATCGGGAAGTTGCTTGCCGTGATCCTTGATGAGTTGCGGTTTGTGATCAAAGAGATCGATCTGCGAGGGCGCTCCGGACTGGAATAGGAAGATGACGCGCTTAGCTTTCGGGACGGGGTCTCCGGCACCTGTAAAGGAGTGGCCTTTCTGCTCCGCAGCCTGGATGAGATCGGCAAGGGCAATGCCGCCAAGACCCATTCCAAAGTTTCGGAGAAAGTTCCGGCGGTCCAGGCCAAGGGGTGAGTCGAATCCGGTGCAGTGGTTCATCGTTTTGTGACGGCTTCGTCGAAGTTCATGATGGCGTTGATGAGGACCGCGGTGGCGGCCTGCTGGTGGGCGGGGAGATCCTTGCGGGCCGGGGCGTCCCCTGTTTTGAGGAGAGCTGCGGCTTTGGCCGGGTTTTTCTCGAAGAGAGCCAGCTGTTCATCGTAGAGGGCACGCAGGATGGAGGATTCGGTGGGGTCGGGCTTTCTGCTGGTGAGAGCCCGGAAGGCCTCCTCGATAAGGGCATCGGGCGCGGCGGGATGTTTGGCGATGAGCTCGTCCGCCATGACCCGGGCGGCTTCGACAAACTGTGGTGCGTTGAGGAGGACGAAGGCTTGCAGCGGCGAGTTGGTGATCTCGCGATGGACGCGGCATACGTCTCGCTTGGAGGCGTTGAGCGTCATCATCATGGGGGCGGGAGAGGTGCGTTTCCACCAGGTGTAGAGACTGCGGCGGTAAAGCCCCTCGCCCTTGTCGGGCTTGGCGGGTTTGTAGGAAACTGCGACTTCGTAGGGTTTGACGGGAGGCCCGCCGAACTTGTTGACGAGGAGTCCGCTGGTAGCGAGGGCGTGGTCGCGGATCATTTCAGCAGACAGCCGGGTGGTCGTGCCCCGGGCGAGGTAGATGTTCTCGGGATCGATCTCGCGGATTTTTGGATCGGTGGGGCTGCTTTGCCGATATGTGGAGGAGAGGGTAATCTGCTTGATGAGGTGATGGAGATCCCAGCCATGATCGATGAAGTCGCGGGCGAGCCAGTCGAGGAGTTCGGGGTGGCTGGGTGGTTGCCCTTGGCTGCCGAAGTCTTCCGGGGTGCTGACCAAGCCTTTTCCGAAAAAGATTTGCCAGTAGCGGTTCACGGTGACGCGACCGGTCAGCGGATGCTTGGGGTCGATGAGCCAGTGGGCGAGGCCGAGGCGATTGTTGGGCTGATCCTTGGGGAATGAAGGAAGAGCGGCGGGCGTGCCAGCAGTGACCTGCTCGCCACGCGCATCGTAAACGCCGCGTTCAAGGAGGTAGGCGGGGCGGGGTTTCTCCATCTCCTGCATGACCATGATCTCGGTTAGCTTGTCCTGTATGCCCCGTTTCGTATCGCGAGCCTTGCGGAGCGCCGTGAGGGCGTCGATGTGGGGCTGGTGCGAGCTGAGGAAATAGGCTCGGAGTTGTTGCGTGGATTTCCCAGGTAAAACGATGTCGTCTTCTTTTACAGCGATCAAGAGCTCGCTGAGTGTCTTCCCGTCGTGGAGTTGGGCGGCTTCGAGGGGAGTTAGTTCACGGTCGAAGATCTGGAGTTCGTCGACAAGTCCGCCCTTGAAGCCGTTGTCGCGCATGCGTTGACCGAGGGCGATAAAAGGATCCCCGCCGCCGGTGATTTCGCGGGTGAGCTTGTCGCGGATGACTTCGGTATCAAGCGGTTCGCCGTCGAGGTAGAGCTGGAGTCCTGCAGCCCGGCTGGAGCCGTCGTAGCTCATCGTGACATGGTGCCATTTTCCGATGGGGAGAATCTCCTTGCTGCGGATGCGCAGGGCGTTGCCTGGGTAGAAGTGGATGAGGGCGGCGCTGAGTTTGCCGTCCTCAAGCAGGAGTTCGTAGCCGCGGCTGGCGGCATCGCTCCAGGCCTTGGAGCGACGGACGACGACGGCTCGCTCGAGAAGCACCGGAGTGTTCATCCAGAGCCCGATGGTGAACGGCTGGGTGCGGTTGAAGTTGCCAATATCTTTGAGACTCACCGGATCGTCACCGGTGAGTCGGAGACCCTGTCCGTGGACGCCCTTCACTGATTCGTTGTTAGCGCTCGTATTGGCGGGTTTGTCGGGGCGGACGCGATCGGGAAGTTTGCCGCCTTCTCTGCCGTCGAAGGAGGTGTGGGAGAGGAGGCCGAATGATAAGAACACTCCGGGATCTTGGAGCCAGGATTTGAATGCGGCGTCCGATCCGTCGATGACGGCGGCGAGTTTTTTCTCTGCCCCGGCGATTCCCTTATCGGCTTCGGTCAGTTGCTTGTCCTGCTCCGGGGTGGTGAGATTGAGAGTGGGAGGGGGGACGGAGCGGGTGAAAAAGGAATAGAGACCTGCCTCGTCGATATTCGCGAAATAGGAACTCAGCTGGTAGTATTCCTTGGCGGTTATTGGATCGTATTTGTGATCGTGGCAGCGGGTGCATTCCATGGTGAGGCCGAGAAAGGCGGTGCCAAAGGTGTGGAGGCGATCGGAGACATACTCGATACGGAATTCCTCAGGGACGCTGCCGCCTTCCACCTTCTGAGGGTGGAGACGATTAAAAGTTGTGGCAAGAATCTGGTCGCGGGTGGCATTGGGAAGTAGATCGCCGGCGATCTGCCAGGTGGCGAACTGGTCATAGGAGAGGTTGTCACGGAAGGCTCGTAGGACCCAATCGCGGTAGGGCCAGACATGGCGTTCGTTGTCGCGCTGATAACCGAAGGAATCCGAGTAGCGCGCCACGTCCAGCCATTCGCTGGTCATGCGTTCGGCATAGGCATGGCTGGAGAGGAGGCGATCGACCACTTTCTCAAAAGCATCCGGAGCTTTCTCGGCAAGGAAAGCGTCGATCTGTGCAATGGCCGGCGGAAGCCCGGTGAGGTCGAAAGTGACGCGGCGCAGCCAACTTTCTCGGGAGGCTTGCGGGGAGGGTTTCAGGCCGAAATCGGTGGCGGCCCGGAGGATGAATGGATCGACAGGCGTGCTGGCCCAGTCGGTGGCCGCGGGGACGGGGATTTCGCTGGGAAGTTCCTTCAAGGACCAATGCTTGTCGTAGCGGGCGCCTTCCTTGATCCAGCGGTCGAGGAGATCCTTCTCCTTCTCACTGAGGGACATCTTTGATTTTGGAGGAGGCATGACCTCGCTCGTATCGTCCGAGCGGATGAGTAGATGCAGGTCGCTTTTTTCCAGATCTCCGGGGACGATGCCGAAGTAGCCGCCGAGGTCGGTGATGGCATGTTCACGGGTATCGAGGCGGAAGTCGGATTTCTGGTTCTTCGCATCCGGGCCGTGGCATTTGTAGCAGCGGTCGGAGAGGATGGGGCGAATGTCGCGGTTAAAATCGACCGGGCGCTCCGCCGACAGCGGGAGATTGCCGAGTGCGAGCAGGATGATGGGGAGGCTAGGACGGGCAGAGAGCATTGGTATTACGAGAAATCACTCAGTGGGATTTCTAGCCGTGCCAGAAGCGCTTTGCGAATGAAAAGTAGTCGCGAGATTTTGTCCGCCGAGTATTCCCAGCCGTCGCGGTATTGGGCGCGCTTGATGAGCTTGTTGCCG
>CAJJBR010000026.1 GCA_905182475.1 Akkermansiaceae bacterium
GTTGTAGGAAGAAGTTTGCTAGTGCCGAGTGATCAGTGATCAGGAGAAGACCGCCTACGCCGCCTACGCCGCCTGCTCCCTGCTCCCTGCTCCCTGCTCTTTTACTTCTTGTCAGCACTTGGATACGGTCAGCGTGAGAGCGAGCGCAGGAGCTGGATGGCTTCCGGGAAGTTCTGGCGGATCTGGAGGGCGCGGGTGGCGGCACCAATGGCGTTATCGCGCCTGCCGAGGCGGGCGTAAATGGTGGCGAGGGCGTAGGGGATGCCGGGGTCGGATGAATCGGCGGCTTCACCCCGCAGCAGGGCGGCGATGGCTTCCTGCGGTTGGTTCAGGGAATTGCGAACCAGTCCGAGGTTATACCAGGCGCGTGCGTTCTGCGGATCGAGTGCCAGGGATTTTTCAAAATAGAGAATGGATTTGGAAAGGTCTCCGGCTTCTCCCCATGCGAGGGCGAGCTTGTAGGGATATTCCGGATCTTCAGGTGCGAGTCGTGCTGCGTCTTCCAGCGCCTTGATTGCGGCCGCTGTATCGCCTGTCATGCTGAGCAGGATCGCGAGGTCATGATGAAAGGCCGGGGAAAGCGGATCCGACGCGATGGCTTTGTGGATCTGGCGTATGGCCGTGGCCGTGTTGCCCCGTAGGAAGGCGAACTGGCTAAGCTGCATGCGCCCGATGGGTTGGTCCGAGCCGAGATCGAGCATGTGGACCAGTTCCTTCCCGGCTTTGCTTTTGAGATCGAGCGTATCGACAAGAGCCCATGCGGCGGCCACCCGAACTGAGCGAACCGAATCATCCTGCAGTGGCTTGATCGCGGCGCGGACGGGCAGATTGTTCGCGCGGGTTTGTGGGGTCAGGGTGCGGACGGCGGCCTCGCGAACGAGCGGACTGGTGTTTGTAAGCTGGCCGAGGAGTGCCTGGGTCGCCTCCCCATCCATGACCCAACGTTCCAGTAGGTGGCAGGCGGTGGCCTGCCATGCGGCGATGGGCTCGGTCTTGAGGAGATCGATCAGACCCTGGCGCGCGGCAGGATCACCCTGGCGTGCGCGGCCAACTAACTGGGCGCGGGCGCGGGTCGGGCGGTCGAGCTTTTCACCATACCATTCTTCGGATGCTTTGAGCGCCCAATCGGCATCCTTGTCGGTGTGGCAGCGGTTGCAGGCATTGGGGGTGCCGAACTGCTTGGTGAGTAGCGGATCGGGAATGGTGAACCCGTGGTCGTGACGCGGGTGGCGCTGCATATAGGTGGTGACCGGCATATGGCAACTGGTGCAGTCGTTACCTGTGCTGCCCTCCGCGTGATGGCTGTGGGCGGTGGGATCGATGATGGGCGCGGGCGCGAGTCCGTTTGCTGCGGCACCACTCTCGTGGCAACGCATGCAGAGCATGTTTCCCTGGACCAGGCGTTTGCCGGAGTGTGGGTCATGGCAATCCACGCAGCGGACTCCGGCGTGGTACATCTTGCTGGAAATGAGGGATGCGTATTCGTAGTCCTCGTCGCGAACCTGTCCGTCCGGGTGGTAGGTGTCGGTGCCGTCGGTGACGGTGAGGCTGAAATGATCGTAGAACGATTCGCCGGGGATGAGGTCGCCAGAAATTTCCCCACGGCGTGCGTGACAGGCAGCGCAGGTGTCCGACATCTGATCGCGGGAAAATTTGGTCGCCGTGGGATCTTTGGTTTTCCCCTTGTCCTTACCGTATGCTAGCGGTGGTTTTTTCTGCCACTCCACATGGGCTTTCATCGGGCCGTGGCAGGCTTCACAACCGACGGACATTTCCGCCATGGCGGTGTGATAGGTGTCGGTGGTAGGATCGTAGTTCTTGCGAAGCCGGGTGTTGTGGCAGGCGGCGCAGGTGGCATTCCAGTTCATGCCCTGGCCGGTCCACGCCCCCCAGTCGCCGGGGTTGCGGATTTCCTCGCCATAGACATCGAACAAATCGTTTTTGTGCGGATCGTAGCTGACGTCCACCGTCTGCAGGCGGTTGCCGGGCGCGGGAACGAGGAACTGGCGCAGCGGATCGTTGCCGATGATGCGGACGACGGGATAGTTCCTGCGTTTGTTGCCGAGACCCAGCGTGAGTATCTGTGCGACACCGTCCGCATCGAGGAACGTCTCTGAGGTTTCGGTGCCGTGCTTCAGCGTCTGTTTCGGAGAAAAGGCTTTCTCATCCATGTCCTTGCGGACTTCCCGCTCGGCGAGGCCGTGGTTGGAGTGCTCCCAGCCTTTAAAAGCGGCCTCATGGCATTCCTTGCAGGTATCGGAGCCAGCGTATTGAGCGTGGATCTCGTCGTCCGGGATGATGATAGGCTGCTCCTCCGCGGCAGCGGTTTGCTCCGACTTATCTGCCTTTTTAGAATTGCAGGCAGCGAGAAACAGGAAGAGCAATCCGAGGGTCGCGGGAACCAAGCTGGTGAGGGTATTTTTCCGAAAAATCATGAACTAGCAGTACTGCGGGCATTCAACCGGACTGGAGCCTTACCGTCAATCCGTCATCAGGGTGGATGGCATCTAGCGTGCCATCGGCCTGCAATCCGAGGGCTTCTCTGTCGAGTTCAGGAACATCGTCCTGACCGCCATCGAGCAGGCTATTGCCGTGCTTTCCTCTTCACGAGCGCGACCATCTCCCCGACCTCATCCACCTTCAGCAACAAGGCGACCGCAAAGTAGGCACCCGCTGAAACCCCGATCAGGCCACCGAGCCAGATTGCTTTCATCATCAGGGGCATCGCCGTGAGATCCGCGAACAGCATCCGGTTTCCGAAAAAGCAAAGCCCGGCCATCACCGCCGTCGCCACTCCTATTTTCAGAAAAGCCACCACCAAGACCTTCGTCCCGATATCACCCGCATAGCGGGTCATCGCCGCATACAGGAATAGGAAATTCAGGCTCGCCACGATACTCGTCGTCAGCGCCAGCGACTCGTGCCCCCATTTTAAAACGAACACAAAGGTGTAGTTGCAACCGATGTTCACCACCAGCGCCATCAAGCTCGCGATCATCGGAAGCCAGCGCTTGTCGATCGCATAGAACGCCGGCTGCAGCACTTTCAGCCCAGCATAAAACAACAACCCGCATCCGTATGCCTGCAGCGCACCCGCAGTCGCCACCCGATCCACCGCATCAAACTGCCCCCTCTCATAAATCAAGCTGATGATCGGCTCCGCCAGAACCACGAGTCCCACCGTCGATGGAAAAACCAAAAACGTCACCAGCTTCAGCCCCTTCGAAAGGGTCGGCCCGAAGTCATCACCCACCCCGTTGATCGCCGCCCGTGAAAGCGCGGGCAAAGTCACCGTTGCCACCGCTACCCCGAATACCCCGATCGGCAACAGCATCAGTCGAAATGCGTAACTCAGCCAGCTCACCGCGCCCTCGCCCACCCCGTAGGCGAACATTGTGTTCACAAACACGTTCACCTGCGTCACCGACGCCGCGATCACCGCCGGCCCCATCAGTTTCAGGATCTGTTTCACCCCGGAATCGTTCCATTTGAAGTCCGCCGCAAAGCGGTATCCCACCGCCCGCAATGCCGGAAACTGGCAGACCAGCTGCGCCACCCCGCCGATCACCACGCCCCACGAAAAACCGACCAAGCTCCGTGGCCCCCATTCCGGATCCATCCAGTAACCCAGCGCCGCGCCGCCCGCCATCGAGCCGATATTGAAGAAACACGAAGCCAACGCCGGCATCCCGAACACGTCCCGCGCATTCAGCATCCCCATCACCAGCGCCGAGAGCGAGACCAGCGCGATGAACGGATACATCACCCGCACCATCTCCACCATCAGCGAGATCTCCTCCGGATTGTAATCACGCGCCGTTTCTCCGCTCCTCGAAAAGGAAGTCAGCAATTCCACGATCCACGGAGCCACCGCAATCCCCAAGAGCGTCAGCATCCCCATGAACACCGCAGCGAGCGTCATCATCCGGTTCGCTAGCACCCAGGCGTTCTCCGGCCCGTCGGTTTTTACCTTCTTGGAAAATGTCGTCACGAACGCTTGCGAGAGTGCGCCCTCGGCGAAGAGATCCCGCAAAAGGTTCGGAATACGGTACGCGATGTAAAAGCAATCCATCAACCAACTCCCGCCGAACAGCGCCGCGAACATCACTTCACGCCCCAGTCCAAGCACGCGACTAAGCATCACCGCAGCACTTACCTTCCATGTGGCCTTCACAGACATCGGGGTGGTTCATCTACGATGCCGTGCCGCAAAGCAAGCCCGGAGCCGCATTCTCAAGAACGCGAGCCCGCAACCGTCTTCCTTACTCGCGCTATGAAGAAAGTCCTTTTCTTGATCTTCGTGCTGCTTTTGGCCTTCGCAGCGGCATGGGTGATCGACAGGCGCATCAGAGCGGATGCGGAGAAGCGGGCATCAACCTTCATTACAGTGCACTTCATCGCCATAGAGGAGACCCACGATACCCTTTATCCCCCTCTTGAAGGATAGGTGAAAATGTTGAACCATCGCTATACGGGAAGCGCCTCCGGCATTTTAAAGCCCTTCCCCGACGGCATCATTTTCAAACTAACCGAAACCGGATTCCGTCCCGAAGATCCGACACCTCGACGCATTTCCATTTTCTATTCCGACCGTCCCGGGGCAGGCCGTGGTAGCAGCCTCCCGCAGCCACCCGCAGGTAGCAGAAAATTCCGCCCACGCTGCGAGACGCAGCATTCACGGCCTGCCGCGAGACGCTGCAGCTACCCCCACCAAACCGGAGCATCATAGAATGCACTCAAAAAATACCCAGTTATACCGCCACGCGCCACGATTTGTGAAATGTCGACGCATCAGGTGGAAGCGAACCGCGATTTAGAAATCGCGACCTGCCCGCCGAATCACCCTGAAACTCCGAAGCCGTTGCAGTCGCGATTTCTAAATCGCGGTTCCTCTCCCAAGCTTGCGGATTTCACAAAACCTGATGCGCGGCGGTATACAAACAAACATCCGCTTTGTAATTCTTCAAAGATTGACGCACCCCGTCGTTACTCAGCATGTTTTCATCAGCGCCGACGGCGCACAGGCACAGACCGACGAGGAAAACCTCAATGAACTCGCCGCCGGCGGGGCGATCCACCGGGACACGAAGGTCTGGAGTGAAGGGATGAAAAACTGGGCCGCAGCCTCCTGTTCGGCGACTGATATCGCCCGCGCAATCAGTTCCGGGGCGCCGGGAATTTCCTCCGAGCAGCCACCCGCCAGATCGCGATCAGCACGACCGCGGCAGCCGCCAGCTCGTGCGCCGCGAATTTCTCCCCGAAGAGAAAGAACGCGCCCACGGCGGTAAAAACCGGCAGAGTCATCTGCAGCGAGGCACCCTGCGCAATCGACAGCCGCTGGTAAGCGCTTGTCATGATCAGCTGCCCAAAAGTCACTACCACGGCACCAAGCGCCAATAGCCACAAACCAGCGGAAGGCAACGCCGGGGCATTTCCGGCAAAGGGCAGGCCCAGCAGCAGCGAGCAGGTCGCCTGCGCACCGTAGATCGTCGCGGGATGCTCCTCGTGGCGCAGCTTGCGGATGATCACCACCACGAAACCGGCTGCCAACGCACCGAACAAGCCGAGCATGTCATACCCCGAGGGCGCGAGCTTCATATTCCCATCGCTCAGGAAAACCACCAGCCCCGCCATCGCCACCACCAGCCAGCAGGAAGTCACCAGCCTTACTTTTTCCTTCAGCCAGAAAGCCGCGATCACCGTAGCGAACATCGGGTAGGTCAGGTTGATCACAATCGCCCGCCCGGCACCCAGCTCCGTGATGGTGATGTAGAAGCAGATGATCCCCACCCCGCCGATCAGGCCGCGCATCATCACGAGGCGGTTAGAAAACATCCGCCGCCATTCGAAGCCACGGCCATTCGAAAAGAAAATCAGCAGAATGAGAATACCGACGGCACCGCGGAAAAGCGTGGCCATCCATCCATCCGCTCCGGCCGAGACCAGCGAAGCCCCGCGGATCAGCAGCGTGTTCCCCGCAAACAGCACCACCGAGGCGAGCATCCACATCACCCCTTTCAGATCCACTTGCTCGTCCCGGCTTTCCATTCGTCTTCCCGCTTCTCGCCCGCTTTCCTTGTGAACGCAAGTATCACGACAGCACATTATCTACTCGCAACCGCGATCCGATCTTTGTCTTCTGCTCCCAGGATGTCTTTCTCACGCAACCTTCTGGACAAATTTCTCTTCGTCATTTCATGGGATTTTCTATGCAAATTGATTTTTGGTTTGGGAGATGCAATTTCTCCGACGGGAATACCACGCATCCACCTCCGTGTGAAAAATGGCCGTTATCGCTGCATCTTCGGTCAAATCCCCCAATGGGCGACAGAACAAATTACCTCCGGCCTAAAGCAAGCGGAGGTTAGCAGCGCAGTCATCAAACAAATGAAGGACGGCAGCTTTCGTTTTTCCCGAAGCGTCCCCCAGAAGCTCCGCCAGAGGATACGCAACATCATCGTCTCAGGATAAGGTAGGGTTGTTCCCATTCGAGGTTCCGCGTTGGAAATTCAATGTTCAACGTTCCTCTCCCCAGTATCCATCCTTGACCCGCCTCAAAACCCTGCCTAAACCCTCCGCCTCATGGGATTTGACACACTCGGCCTCTCCGCCCCCGTTCTCGAAGCAGTCTTGGAAACTGGCTACACCACACCGACACCGATTCAGGCGCAGGCAATTCCTGCTATCCTCGAAGGCAAGGACGTGATCGGCGCATCCCAGACCGGCACTGGTAAGACCGCAGCCTTTGCCCTGCCATCCCTTTCCAAGATCGAGAAAATGGGCAAGCCCCAGATCCTCGTGCTTGAGCCTACGCGCGAGCTCGCCCATCAGGTCGCCGAGCAATTCGAAAAATACGGAGCCAAGACCGGCATGAAAGTCGCCCTCCTTTACGGTGGCGTCGGACTAGGTGAGCAAATGAAAAAGCTTGAGGACGGTGTGGATATCGTCGTCGCAACCCCTGGTCGTCTGGTTGATTGCTTCTACCGTGGTGCCATGCGTTTCGGAGAAATCAAGATTCTCATCCTCGACGAGGTTGACCGCATGCTCGACATGGGCTTCCTCCCGCAAGTTCGGAAAATCGTCAATATTTGCCCATGGGAAGGCCGCCAGACGCTTTTCTTCTCCGCCACGATGCCTGCTGCGATTCAGACCTTCGCGCAGTGGTGCCTGGTCGATCCACTGAAAATCGAGATCGCCCGTGCCGAAGTCCCCTCCACCGTCTCCCACGCCTTCTATCCTGTCTCCATCGACCAACGCGACGAACTGCTGCTCGCCCTCCTCAAACAGACTGATTACCACTCCGTGATGATCTTCACCCGCACCCGCCGCGAAGCTGACGAGGTGACCGGCATGATCAAAGGAACCGGCCAGACCAAGGTCGCAGCGATGCACTCAGACATCAATCAGACCGACCGCATGAAAGCCCTCGCTGGTTTCAAGAGCGGAGAGTTTGAAATCCTCGTCGCCACCGATGTCGCCGCACGCGGCATCGACGTCTCCGGCGTCTCCCACGTGATCAACTACCGCGTCCCCGAAAACGCCGAGGACTACGTGCACCGCATCGGCCGCACCGGCCGCGCCGAGGCCGAGGGCGATGCCTTCACCATCCTCACCGCAGACGAACTCGACTTTGCCAAGTCCGTGGAAATCTTCGTCGATAAGGAAATCAGACGCGAGAAGCTCCCTGACTTCCCCTACATCTACACCGCCCTGCTCGACACCGATCCGATCAAACCGATCCGCAGGAAAAAAGTCGGCGGAAAGAAACGCCGCAAGTAGGAGGGGCGATCATTCCTGTCGCCCAGCAACCCGAGAGTACTGGCAGAGTCTTCCCATTTCCACCTGGCAGCAAAAAACAGCCACTCCAGGTTCATCGGTAAAGTGTGCCACTACTTTCCAAGAGCTCCGACAATCGTCTCCACATTGGAGCGCATCATTTTCTCGTAGCTGGTCATACCCCGACCGTCTGCGATCAGCTCGCCGCCGAGCTTGATCCCAGTGTCGCGTGTGAGGCTCTTCAGCATTTTCGGATTCGATTCCTTCTCAGGAAAGATCGCAACTACTTCATCTTTCTTTAGATCGGCGATCAGTGCGGCAAGCTTCACGGCATCAGGCATTTGCTCGCGGTTCAGGCCTTGCACTGAATGGGATTCGAACCCGTAGGCCTCGCAAAAATACTGGAAAGCGGCGTGAGCGGTAACGAGTATCCGCCTGTCTTTTGGAATACGGACGAGTTCACGCTTCAACCATTTTTCCAATGCATCCAATTTCACCCGATAGGCAGCTGCATTCGCCTTGAAAAATTCTTCATCCGCAGGACTTGCCTTGGCAAGTTCATCCGCCACCACTCCGGCAGCTCTTCGGAATAGATCGACCGAATGCCACCAGTGAGGATCCATCTCGTGTGAGTTATCGTGGTCATGCCCTTCGTGATCGCACGCGCCATACAGCGGAGGAAGGGGCTTTCCCACTTCTACGATCCGAGCTTTGCCCCCAAGGATTGCTTCAAGCTTCGGCAAATAGCCTTCGAGTCCCATTCCAGAGACAAAATACAGTTCAGCATCGCTCACCACAGAGAGATCCTCCGCACGGGGATTGAAACGGTGAGGATCACCTTTCTCCCCAATCAGATCCACGACTTCCACACGGTCTCCGCCAACTTGTCGTAGGAGATCTCCGATTAAGGGATGTAAGGCAACGACTTTGAGTTCCGCCGCAGAGCAGAAGATGGCTGTGAGCAGAAAAACGAGAGCGGCTTTCATTGAGGTGAAGGTGAAGGAGGATTCCGTAAACGCAAGTATTTTGCGCTAGCGAGAAGGAACCGCGATTTCGAAATCGCGACCTGCACGGCGAATTGCCTTATGCTTCCGTTGCGGTTGTATTCGCGATTTCTAAATCGCGGTTCCTTTCAGAAAAAGCCGGAGCGAAACGGATTCGAAACCTTCTCCTGTCCTACCGTCGTGGCCGGTCCGTGACCCGGCAGGATCACACAATCGTCCGGAATGCCTTCAAAAGCTTCACGAAGGGTATCGAAAGCCATTTCATATGCGGACTGCGAGAGACATCTACCCATCGAACCCGCGAAAATCGCATCGCCAGGAACAAGCACCGGTTTCGCAAGCCCTTCAATGAAGTATCCGACAGCTGGAGATTTATGGCCGGAGAGATCGACTACCCGTAGCTTCAAACTACCAAATGCGAGCAGCCCAAGTTTCATCGCTTCCACTTCCGAAATGATTCGGAGGCCTCTTGATTCGAGGGCATCGATACCTCCGACATGATCTTCGTGGTCATGGGTGATGAGAACTGCTTCCAGTTTTTCTTCGGAGACAGCTTCCACCACATCCCGCTCACCAAAGCCAGTGTCGAAAAGAATTTGCGAGCCATCCTTTTCGACCAACCAAGCATTCACGCTCCACTGGCGATACGGCAATTCGATTCGCCGAATTCCAGCCAGAGACAAAGATACTGGCACGTATTTCGTGAGAGCCACTACAGCTTCCGCATCCAGCCCGAGGACAGGTGAAATTCTCCGCAATGAGGGCTCGTCCATATCTCCATGGAGAAGCCCGGAAATTTCACAAGGCGACACACCTGCCTCTTTGGCGAGATCTTCGACTTCGATCTCAAGCCCTTTCATCGCCTTCGCGATGACATCCGAAAACTCGTCTTCCAGGCTCATCGCATGCGGTAGTAACCATCCGGATTGTAGAGGAAATATACGTCCTTCGGATTCAGTCGCGGGAGATAGGAAAACGGTGTTCCGTCAGGATCGAATTGCTCGACGAGCGCCTTTTTTGTCGATTTCCCCTTCTCATCAACGTCAGGGTTCAGAGTAATCGAGCTTTCCACGATTCCATCGACGATGTGGTTCACCCACTTGAGTTCCTTCGCCTTGTCGCCGAATTCACTCCAATCTCCACTGGTCGAGCGTGAATACATTTCCTCGATAAACTTATCTGTGGTGATTCCCATCTTCTTCGCAACGGGTTCTGCGAGGCGCTCCCACCAACGTTGGCTTTCCTGATAAAACTCTCTTTGCTGGGTGAGGTTCAGGCGCGCGAAGGCGATCTGCGCACTGATCTGGTGATGTAGGATGACCGCATTCGGGTAAGCGTAGCTTTCCTCGGCCAAGGTGGTGATACATGCCGCCATGGAGGCTGCGAAACTTTTCACAACCACATGGATCGGCGCCTCGCTAGCTTCCATCGCCTTGAGGATACGGTATCCCGCCATCACGGAGCCGCCAGGGCAGGCATCGATCACAATGAAGATCGGCAGTTTGCTGTCGTGGTTGTTCCAGAAGTCGATGCGGCTGGTTACATAGTCCGCAGTGCTCGAAATGATCGTTCCGTTCAATGGGATACGGCGGTCGGAGATCACAAGGATACCGTCTTCACGCAGTGGTTCCTCCAAATACACAGGATCAGAATCCGCGAATGTGTCGCGCTTGCTCTTGATCTTGATCGTTTCGATTTCGCTTTGGAGACGGATCAATTCCATGGAGGCCTCGCTTTGGGCGCTTTTTAAATCTGCTGCTAATTTCTCGGAACGCAATCTTGATGCCTCGTAGCTGCGGGTGAGTTCGGCGATCTCCATTTCCGTCTTGGCAACGGCGTCCTTTACCACCTCCTGTCGTTTCGCTTTTTCAAGTGAGAGCCGAGCGGTGATCAGGTCTCGCTCCATCTTGAGCTTCGCGATCTCCGCACGCATGGCATTGGTGTCCATGGTCAGCTTAGCTGCCTCAAGTTTATTGACCTTTTCTAGCTTCGCCGCCTCATCGGCTTTCGATGCGGCGGGCTTCTTCTCAGTTAATTCGGCCTTAGCGGCGATAATTTCAGCGGAAACAGGCGCTTCTTTCGCAACAGCCGGGGATAGACCCGCGGCAACCAACAAACACAGTGTGCGTTTTCTCATTACCTTTATACTGTGCCCTACCGGGATTTTTTCAAGCGAAGGCTTACAAATAAAACAATCCCCACGAAAACGAGGAATATCGAAGCGGCGATCCCAAAAAATTTAAAGACCTTCATACTGCCATCATCCACCTGTTCCTTGGTGATCATATCCTGCGGCACGATCCCTTCCTTCTTCTCAAAACGGACGATTCCTTCAGCCAGGCTGACCGAGGTAAGTCCCGCCATCGTCGTCCCAATGCCCTCGCTGCCTAGATAGCGCTCCGCAATCCGATAGGGTGACATTTGCTGAACGAACTCTTTTGGAACCTTCGCATCCGTCACCTCAATATCACTGAGTTGGAGAATCACCTCCTTCTGCAACAGGCCGGGGGCGGCGACCATCGTGCCATTGAGATATCTTGGATCGGAGGACATCATGCCCTCTTCACCTTCTTTCGACATTCTCGGCTTGCCGTTAAGTTGGAATGAAATTGCAAACCGGATATTCTCCGAGGAAATCTCCAGAACCTGCAGGGTTCCACGAAGATCTTTGAATGGCTCGTAGGCAGCAATCGCGAGATTCATCTCTTCCGCATCCATCTCCAGCACGGCTGATTTCCCGTCACGCACCGCCAGACGGAATTCTTCCAGTTTTGCGGCGAGCCGATTCAAGTCGGGTTCGCGATCCTCAAGAGAAACGATTGTAATTCCCTGCGGTTCTTCCCCAGTGAATTTTGCGATTTCACTGAACTGCCGGAATAACGCGAAAACTGAGAAACCGACGAGAAACAACATCACCGCAAGTGCGACAATCAGGATAGCGCAACCTGCGAAGGGCGACTTCTGCCCTACTTCCTTTTTATCAGCATCGTTCGTGTCCATGGATTTACTCACCGGGTTTTCCGTCATCCTTTTTCTTGTCCTCTTCAGGCTCAGCAGCTTCTGGCTCAGTAGCTTCAGGATCACCCGTCACAGCACCGTCCGGCTCAGTCCACTCCTCATCACCTTCGAGACCATGATGGTCGTGATGGTCGCCATAGTGCTCGTAGTCGTCGTGCCAGCCGTCGTCGCCATGGCCGTCCACATCTTCTCCGCCAGTCCCGGCAGCTTCTTCGCGCTCGTCATTGTTCAGCATCCAGTCGAGACGGCGCTGCTTCAGCTCCTCCTCTTCCTTTGCCTCTTGCTGACGGGCTTTCTTGCGGTCGAACCATGCGAGCCAAATACAGATCTCATAAAGCAACAGCATAGGGAGAGCCATTAGACAGAGCGTCATGATGTCCGGGGTCGGTGTGATCACCGCCGCCGCTATGAAGATTGCCACGATCGCATAGGATCGTGTGCGAGCCATGGTATCGTAGGTTAGGAGTCCCAGTTTCACCAAAACCATAACCACCACCGGCAACTCGAAAGATAGCCCGAAGAGCAAAGTGAACTGGGTGGCGAAGCTAATGTATTCCCCGATCCGCCAGTCGTTGGAAACGCCGAGGTCGCTACCGTAATCATGGAAGAAAAGCAGCGCTCGCGGCAAGACGAAGAAATAGGCGAACATCACCCCGGATAGGAACAGCCCGAAGCCAATCGCCATAGCCGGCCAAAGGATTTTCCGTTCAGCCTCGTGCAACCCTGGCAGCACGAACTGAAGTATGAACATCAGCAAGAGGGGGAATGACAAAACAATGCCTGCGAAAAACGCGAGTTTCATCGAAAGCATGAAAGTCTCTGTAGGTTTCAGAGCCGACATCATGCGGATGTTCGAGCCTGCGCCGGCATCCACGTCCGGATCGGAATCGAGAAGGGCCAGAAGTTGTGAGACCATTTCCTTTTCCACTCCCAGATCTTTGACAAACGCAGACCGCTTTTCCTCCGGCAACGCCTTGGCCGCACGGAGGAGGGCGACACTCCGCGCATGGAAAGCCATGTCCGGCTTACCCAAATCTTTGTAAAAGCGGATACGCTGATCTTCGTTAAGACCTGCCGTGCTCCGGTCGACGCTCTTTGCCTCGTCCCAGATTTCGACTGTCGGTGCCTTGATGCCCGGATGCTCTTTCTCGCTGGGCATCGTCTCCATCTGTTTGGTCAGAATCACCTGTTCAGCGGGAGCACGCAGAATGTCCATCAGCTCCTGCCTGAAAAAGAAACAGAGAATCATCGCGGCCACGAGTGTGATCACGACACGAGTGATCAAGATCCGCAGATCCTCGAGATGTTCCAAAAATGGTTTCTCGTGGTCGGAGTGGGCTTTCTCCCGCAATTCAAAAACTTTTTTAAGCAGATACATTCGTCGCTGGCAGATTCAAATGCCGCAATGAGTTTACAGCAAGGCCAGACTGACAACCATTTTCTCCCAGCATAGAAATTAATGAAAATAACCGGATTCCTTTGACTAGTGGCCTCAATCGGTTCAAATTACCAATCGGCGGGGACATATCTCCCCGTGTCCCAACAACAATCAATACACTATGAAAGCACGAATTCTTACCGCAGCAATCGCATTCCCAATCGCACTCACTCTCGCATCCTGCGACACCAAGGTAACCGTCGAAGAAGAGGTGTCCTCCGGAGCCGATAAAGTAGCCGAAGGCGTGAAGGAAATGGCCGATTCCGCAGCCGACGCAACCAAAGACGCCGCCTCTGATGCAGTCGATGCAACCAAAGACGCAGCCTCTGATGCAGCCGATGTGGAGCTCGAAGACGCAGCAGCCGCTACCGGCGAAGCCCTTGAAGGAGCTAAAGACGCAACTATCGATGCTGCCAAAGATGCTGCCGATGCGACCTCCGATGCACTCGACAAAGCACAAGACGCCGTTTCCGGTGCAGTTGATGGCGCGGAAGAAGTCGAATAGGAAGCTGTAGTAGCTCCCGAGTAATTCGATTTCTCACCAAATTCACAAGCCCCGGCGAGCCATCTGTGGTTCTCGGGGCTTTCTTTGTGTCGCGATCAGGCGTTCTCCAAGCCGTCCAATTGCTGCAGATAAGAGATACTGTAAATTCCCGTACCGTGGCCGTCCTCCCAAAAAATTTGTAGGCCGTAGCCGCCGACCATTTCGAATCGCTTCAAACCAAACGCTCCCGGGCCATACTCCACGACTGGTCTCCTAACCCTTCCCATTGCATCTGGCTCGCCTTGGCATAGGGCACAGGGACACGCGCGCCTGAGCATTGGTAAAGGGAAATACATTTCACGACCGTCGCTGAAACTCAGCGCAAGCTCTTCCCCTATCGCACATACGGAATTAATTTGATTCATTGTCCTTCTTTTGTAGAGCCATTGTCCGTTCGTTTTCCAAAAATCGAGGATCCGACACGGACGTGCGTGGCACCTTCTTCGATAGCCGTTTCAAAGTCACCGCTCATTCCCATGCTGAGAAATGGCAACCGGATGGAGAAATCGGATTCCAACTTGTCACGAAGCTCCCGCAGGGATCGGAACCATCTCCGCGGTTCGCCATCATCGGGAGGAATCACCATCATGCCGACCACCTCTAGATGAGCCAACCCCATGATTTGGGAAAGGCATTCCCGCAGGATATTTTCACTGAAGCCGCCCTTACTGTCTTCCCCTGCTTGGTTCACTTGGAGAAAAATTTTCGGGACAATGCTGAGATCAGCGGCAACACCATCCATGTAGGTGGCCAATTTCAGAGAACCGACTGCATGGATGATCGGAAAAAGCGGCAGAATTTTCCTAACTTTGTTACGCTGAATCCCGCCGATAAAATGCCACTCCAGCCCGGTGGCTAGTTCGATAATCTTCGGTTCGGCCTCCTGAATTCTACTCTCACCGAAGGCTTTCTGTCCTGCGGCAGCCGCTTCCGCGATATCGGAGGCGGGGAATGTTTTAGAAACGGCAATGAGTTCCACCGCATCTTCCGGACGACAGGCCTTGCGACAAGCCGCCGAAACACGATCACGGATCTCTGAGAGCTGGGCTGTGACCGTGGACATTAACGCAAGCCGCCGTCACTTCTGAGCAGACCAGCCATCTTCGCGGTCTCGGTGAGGTCAATTAGGTCACGTAAAACGTGCATCGCTTCGCGCTTCTCTGCATTCAGGCCGGAAGGCCATTTCGGAGTATCGTCCAAATTCGCAGTTTCATCAACGGCACGGCGCATGTAATCACCGTTTTCTTTGGATGGATCGTATGCTTGGAGATCGGCACCCTTTTTGAGATCGTCCAAGGTGAGTTTGTAGAAGGTGAATCTGTTCGCATCTGCCTTGGCAACTTCCGTGAATCGCTCGCGACGTTCCGCGTTGCGCTCTTTTTTGATCACTTCCGACTCAGCAATTTCCTTTTCCCTGCCCAGCTTATTCAACGAGACTTCGTTTCTCTTCAGGCGGTCCTTGGCTTTCAGAATATCTTCGATGACGTATGTGAAATCCTGACACTCCTCAACGCGTTCACGGCTGAGCTCCTTAAGCTCTGGAATGAACAGCGCCTGCGCATCAAGAGCCTTGAAATCCGGAGCAGGCCGGATGCGGTCGTGCGGAAGGGCGTTGTCGAGGAAAGCTTCGCCTACATCAAGAGCGTCCGTGATACTCGGTAGAACAATGCCCGGAACAACCCCGTCCATTTGCGTAGACGAGCCGGAAGGACGGTAGAATTTCTGGATGGTGACTTTCAGGTAACCCGCTTTCTTACGAGCAGCGAAGAGCGGAAGCATGCGACCGATATCCATTGGTTGCTGGACGGTTCCTTTTCCGAAAGTAGAGGAATCCCCGACTACCACCGCCCGGTTGTAGTCCTGAAGCGCGCCGGCAATAATCTCACTTGCGGATGCACTGCTTTTGTCGGTCATCACCACCATCGGGCCGGTATAAATCGGCTTCTTATCATCCGAATCTTTCACCTGCACCTGCCCAAGGGTGTTTTTCACCTGAACCACCGGGCCGCTCGGAACGAAAAACCCTGTCATCCGCCGGACTTCTTCGAGCGAACCGCCGCCGTTGTTACGGAGATCGAAGATCAGGCCGTCCATTTTCTCCTCCATGAGGCGGACAAGGATGCGCTCCACATCTACCGAACAGCGGGTAAGGCCTTCGTCAAAATCCGCATAAAAGGAAGGCAGAGTGATCACACCAATCCGGCGGACTTTGCCCTCTTCGTTTTTCATCTCGATCATCTCGCCGCTGGCCTGTTCATCCTTGAGTTCCACTTTGTCGCGCTCGATCACGATAATTTTGGTTTCACCCGGGGCACCGCCGGATGGCTCTACCTTTAGGGCAACGGATGTTCCTTCGGCGCCACGGATCAGATCGACCACCTTGTCGATGCTCATGAACATGATGTCCGTTGTGTCTTCGGTGCTTTCCGTGTTTAGCGAATTCACGCCCACAACGCGGTCGTTCAGTTTTAACTGCCCCTCTTTATCTGCAGGCCCTCCAACAACGATCCCCTTGATGATTGTCGCGCCGTCTTCTTCCGCTTGGAGCAATGCCCCAATACCAACAAGTTCGTTTTTCATCCCGTCCTTAAACCGGCTCATTTCACGGAAACTCATGTAGTCCGTATGCGGATCATACGCGCGGGAAACGGCACTCAGGAAATAGTTTGCTACATCCTCGTCGTCCACGTCCTGGACACTTGCGAGCAGGCGCTTGTAGCGCAGGGCTACCTTTTCACGCGGACCGAGGTCATTCGCGCCGGGATCCGGCTTACCTTGTTCCTCGGCCATGCGGGTGAGGGTTTCACGGCGAAGGGTTTCTGCGAGAACCGCCTCCTTGATCTGGTGCTCCCAAACCCTGCGTGCTTCCTTCTCGTCCTTCGGCCAGACCGCGTCCTTGCGGGACATCATGACGGTTTGATCGCCGGTGAAGTCGAAATCGCCTGCGAGTATTTCCTCGGCATGCTTGACCCTCTGCGCGACCCTTACCCTGAACATGCTGTAGATCTCGGTGCCCGGCTCCATGCTATTTCCTTGAAGCAACAGGGTGTGCAAGCGTTCGCCATATTGGGCACTGAAGCTGTCGATATCCTTCTGCGTGAAGTAGAGCTTCTGGAAATCCAGATCCGCGAGGTAATCACCAAAAAAATTTCGGCTCAGTTCGGCATTATACGGCAAACGCGCGAAATGGCTATTCTGCAGCATGATTGCCATCTGCTTGCCGACTTCGTTGAAGTCAGCTTGCTGGGCGCAGGCCGGGTGAGTCAGAGTCGCGAGGCCGATGGCGAAGGTCGCATTGCGTAGCCAGGGAGTAATCATAATGTAATAACGTCAGTCAGGATGAAATTGTTTCACATAAATTTGCCATATATCTCCGGGATGTCGATCCAGAAAACCCGCCCCTGGCCATTACGTGAGCCTTACCACGCCGTGATGTCAGCAGGAACGTGATTCGCAGTGGTGGAGAGCGAACATTGCAAATACACCTCACCTACCGGTGGGACAGTGTCGTTACCGAAACTAATTCCATAGGAATAGGCTCCGGAAGCCGGGCAACTCGGCGTTTGTTCAACGAATTTTCCGAGCCCCATGATCCGTATCTGTAGGCCGGGGACATTTCCCCCCGGATTGTATCCGTAGAGGTTCGAAAAACTGCGAATGCCGTTCTGAACATTCCGGATGTTCATGATGCAAAGAGTCCTGTCGGAGCCTTTTTTCCATGCGTTTGCACCGACAAAAAGAATCGATATCAAGGAAAGAAGAACGAGGATGACAACGGTCATCTCAAGCAGCGTCATTCCGCTCATACGTCCGGAGTGGGACCTCCGGTCGGGCGTGGCTCTATGTTTGGGATTAAATTTCATAGTTGGGGGGGGCTAGTCACAAATAGAAAACGAGTTTTTTGAAAAAGATTAAGCTTTTTTTAAAGCCATAAAGATTCATTTCAAAACAAGCTCACTTATCCACCCCTCTTAACTTCTTTTTCAAATTCATTGAAAAGCTCTTTTAGCTCCTCGATTTTCTCCTTGCCTGCGAATTTCTGCAACCTGTCAAAAGAAACTCTATTCAGGAATTTCCGCGTCCGATTTTCTCCGACCAAAAGATCAATTTCCGGAAGAAGCCTTGCACCTTTTGGAGTAGAGAGGATGGGCAGGAAGAATTCCTTCGCCTCATCCCCTTCACCTGTGGAAACACGTGCCGCGACCCATGAAGCGGAGCGGTAAATCTTTTGGAGAGTCCCCCTTCCCTGCCTGGAATTCTCGAGGTCGTAGCTCAGGTTCCTCAATGCCTTGATCGGGATATCACCCTCTTCTCCAAGCCAGGCAACCCACCCCAAAGCCGCGTCCAGATCTCGAACAGCAAGCGCGTCCAACCACTTCGCGACTAGCTCCTTCACCTCACCGTCTTCCAGTGGGTCGCTGAAATCGATTTTTGCGACCCTCTCACTGGATACCAGCAACCCTCCCCGCCATGACAGCCGCCAATTGGGTTCGGAGTCCTTGATCCATTGAGAAAGAACCTTCTGGCTTTTCCTCTCCTTTACCGAAACAACCCCCGGCGCCCAGATCCATCCTTTCTCACTTTTCTTAAAATACAGTGTCTTCAGCTCGAATTGGTCGGGATCCGCCGGCAAAAACCATTGATAGGTGGCGGCCGCCAGAATCCCTTCTTCACGGAAACCTAGCGCAACTGGAGCGCGGAACGAACCCGGCTGATTGAGCGACCACCAGATCTCCGCGGCAGCACCACAGGCGATCCTCGCATCCTTCCCCTTCCCGCTGAAATCGACCTTGGCGAGCACATTGCGTAGCCCACCCGATTTCAACCCGGTAAGCACGGTATCGCAGGCCACGGCTGCCGTAGGCGCTACTTCCAATGGATGGTATTTCCGAAGATCCCGCGGAAAACGATCAAGCAGATCTACATCGAGATCGTCATCCGAGTCTAGCTCGTCGGCATCATTGTGAAGCAGGACATACGGCAGATCGATCTTCCACCTGCCTCCTTCATCCTTGGTAAACTCCAGGTGCAGAATCTCGATCTTACCCAAGGTTCCGCTCTTTTCCGCGCGTGCCGGATCAAGGCAGGCTATGGAAACCAGCCCCGCCTTTTCCGATCGCTCCTCGTTCACCCGGACGCGCACAACGTCTGGAGAAACGATCAGTCTCCAGGCGCTTCCCAAATCCTTCGCAGAACTTACCGCAGCCTGCGATGCCCTCAGACGCTCCGCCCAATCCGATGGCAGTGGCTCTCCCAACCCTCCAAGGAAACCAAGCACGGCAGCCTGTTTCCCGTCAGCACAAGCTTCCATGAAAAGGTCTGCGATCTTCCCGATATCGTCTCCTTCTAGATTCTCTCCGACGATATTTCCCTTAATCAAATCCCGTGTACGCTCGGCAGATTCGGAAATGAGTTTCTCAAGACCCAGCACCCGTTCCCTAGACATCCATCCTTCCAGCCCACCGACCCGCTTCCGCAATGGCACCGTGTAACCAGCCACCGCATTTTCAAAGGAAGCCAGGACAGGCGCCGGAAACCAGTCAGCTCCTCGCTTAACGAGTGCGACCGGAAATATCTGTAAATGCCCAGAATCGAAGCCCCCCGTCTTATTCACCATCACCGCGGCAAACTCCCCCTCCTCTTTCACCTCGCCCAACTCTAGGCGACCCCCTTGCAAATCCTCCCCTAGTCTCTCCAGTCTCTTCCGTATCTGAAGACGCTTGGCCTCGGCCGTGTGTTCCTGCAGCGCAGTGTCACCGCCAGGTTCAAGATCTACTTTCCCATCCCTGACTTTTCCCAAGAAATCCAAAGCCGCCGACCCTGGCTCGTTCGCATAAAGCGTAGAACAAACCAGCCCGAAAATAAGGAATGCATACCCTTTCACTGGTAGGAAGATGCACCGCTCCAACATATTTTAAAAGCCCGGATTCCGGATAGTGACGAGCGGGCTAGCTAAGATCACTCTCCTTCCGCCATAGCAAAATCATCCATGACCAATGACACCATTTTTTTTCCGCCGTGGCTAAGGGTCGTATTTTTCCCCTTACCGGTCAGTAGCCCACGGGTGAGCCAGCGTTGGGAAATTTCCGAAGGCCGGAGATGGGTCACAATCGGTTCGGAAACAGGTCGAATACTCGGGGTGAATGAGATCGCATGACCGGTTGCCGCGAAACCGACTTCCCATGAAACTGCTCCGGCCACGCCATCGCGCATCATCCAAGGATACCTTTCAAGAAATTCAGGATCATTATCGGAGGCGGGGACGGCGACTTTAAATTGCATCGGGCGGCTCAGCACAAATTGACTAAAACTAAGGTTCGGGTTCTTTTTGTGCTCTAGGAAAAGCGATGCGACATCGACTCCGGCAATATTCATCCCGTTGTAGTTCCCGTGGTAGTTCGCGCTTCCAAAATGCGACTTGTGCCAGCCTTCGTAGTGCTCACTCATCACCAGACCTACCTCAAGATGGACGTGAGCCCTAATGCGATTAAGCCCCCTCCCAGTGTAACCCATTCTACCCAACACGGAACCGGCCTTCACCGTATCGCCTGGACTCACGGTGACCTCTGCTAGGTGGGCATAGAGTGAAACTACTTTCGAATTATCCCATTCGTGCTCCACCACCACGTATTTGCCGTAGTTGCTACGCCCGGAAATCGGACTCGTATGCACGACTTTCCCTACCGAGATACTCATTACCAGATCCAAAGGGTTGCCCGCCTTGTCACGTTTTATCGGGGCAATATCGACGCCCTCATGGAAACGGCTCATCACCAGCTGCCCATCCACACGGATCGGTGAGCGCACGTAACCGAATGAACCACCCTCCCAAGGTTTCGAAGTCTCTCCCTCAAACGAGCGATCCACGTACATGTAGAACCGTTCCGGTTGACCGGTGAAAAGATGGTTATTCTCCGTGGGAAGTTTGAGCTCCAAGGGAGCCGAAAGCGCACATGTTGCGAAAGCGGCAAGGCTAAAAAAAATCCGAATCATAAAATCTTAGCGTTTCTTCTTCTCGCCGATGCGTGGCATCGCCTTATCCATCTCCTTGACCTCTTCGAGCGATAAACCCCTCCAAATTACGACCGCCCCGTCATTAATTGGCTGATCCACCAGCACCCCATCTACGATACGCCCGAAAGCCATGCAAACAAACCACTTGCCGATGTTATCTGCCGTCACGGCAGCCAGACGCCTTTGCGCAGCATTCTTGAGCTGGAAAATCGCTCCGTAAGATGCTTGGTCACCTGCTGGAAACGGGCTGAACGCCACCAGATCCTTCGATGAGATATCCGGGACTCTCCGGAAAAATCGTTGTTTGCCGAAAACCTCATGGGGGAAAATCATTTTCGGATTGTCCGTCCCCGCCGTTTCCATGTGAAAGGAGATCCGAGCCGCTTTTTTTTTCCCACCCGCAACAGCAGGAGGCGCAATCACAAGCAGCGCAGCGAAAGCCAGCAATGCAGTAAGGAATTTCATAACGGGATGAAACCACATCACCGGCTGCAAGAAAGGAAAATCACCGCAAGCAGGTCACTTCCCAAGCCGCTTAGCCAGCTGTGCCTTCAGTTCGGAAACAAGCTCCGGCCCTGAGGCTGCGAGGTTCTTAGTTTCACCTTCCGGGGTAGTGTGATCGTAAAGTTCAACGGTGCCTCCCTTGTGGAAAATCAGGCGATGAGTGGTGGTGCGTATCGTAGAAGCCTTCGAATTATAGGAAACCGCGTTACGACCCGCAGCGGCGGCATCGCTGACCTGGGGGAGCAGCGAAGTTCCGTCTAGGGACTTCGGTTTAGCTATCTCCACAAGTTCGCAGACGATTGGAAACAATATCGATGATCTCAACTATGGCATCAGATGCCTATCCCATGAAAAGAGCATATCGCGACGCTCCACAGGTCGGAGCCTGCACGTAATGTCGGTTGAAGACCCGGCCACGTTTTGCGAGCGCATCGATGTTCGGGGAACTGATGTAGTCCACACTGTAGCTGCCGAGTTCAGGCCGCAGGTCATCTATGCAGATGAGAATGAAATCCTTGGGAGCAGCGCCTGCCGCCTGGAGGAGTGCGAAGAAAGCGAAGAGCTTGATGATATTTTTCATGGGCGAAGAATCACCCTTTGCGACCTGTCTTTGCAACCACTTGCCCCTCGAAGAAATCCTGCGCCAGCCCGGCGTTACATTGCCGGATCTGCGAGGTGAGGCTCAGCAAGCGCTTTGTTGCCGGTGTGCGACCCAGCCCCGCATCTTCGAAAAACTTGCGCCAGTAATTGGTTATCCAGCGACAAATCGGCTTGGTTCAAGCCGATTTGCTTTCGTCGCTTCCTTATGCGACGTCCTAATTTTTCACTGCTCATCATGCCTCGATTATTGTTACCGAAAGGGAATAGAACGACGTGACTCATGGGACGGAGATGGCACTACTCCTCATGGTCGGCACGATAGACCGGGAGTAGTGTGGCGTTCTGGAGAACGCCACTCCGGGGGCGGGGTCTGTTGAAAGCGCCGCTTGGAAGGGTTCACTCCAACGAGGGTGATCGGGCGGTCAGATTTTGAAGTGGGACGGGCGAGCCGCGCGTCCCTACCTTTTCAGGTTTTGGATCACTCGTCGTCGCTCGTCTTTTTGGCGGCTTTCTTTGCTGCCTTTTTTGCGACTTTTTTGGCTGCGCGTGGTGGGAAATCAAACCCGATTTTTGCGACCTTGGTATCGAAGGTGAGGTGGGCGTCGAACTTTCGCTTGGTGCGGTTCGAGATAAAGCCTTTGAGGAGATCGGTTTTTCCTTCGGCGATGAGTTTGACCGCCTGGTCTTCCGGGATTTCGCGTTGGAGGATGGTTTTTCCAATACGGACTCCGTGTTTGTCCTTTTTCGTGACGATGTCCGGAACGTAATATGCCTTGTCGGTTGCGTAAATCTTGTGGCTCTTGCCGTCGGGCATTTCTGCGGTTCCGATGACCATGTCTTCTTTTAGGTCGGGAGCTTTGTCGTCGTCACCTTCGAAGAGGAAATTCACTTTGAATTTTTCGTCCAGTTGGAGCGAGGCATCGAAGGGTTTGTTGAAACGGGATTTGAAGCCTTGAAGCGGCCCAACCAGCCCCTTGCTCATGAGGGTCTTGAGCTCGTCTTCGGAAAGCGGGCGACCGGCGATGTATTTCTTCACTTTGATCGGAAGCTCCGGATCGCGGGACTCGAAGGTCGCGTCGGTCTGCTTGAGGACGAGCGTGCCATGGATGGGGTGCTCGACTTCGACATCATCAAACTTCTTGTTCTTCGCTTCCTCCGCGAGAGCGTGCGCCTTAGAAACGATCTCGTTGGTGTAGTCGATGATTTCCTTCATGAACTCGGGGCGCTGTAGATCCCCGTGTTCCATCTGGCGGAGCTTGTATTCCCAATCGCCAGTCATCTTCGGCGAGTAGAGGCCTTCGATGTCCATCTGTATCACGAGCTGGATGAGACGGCGCCCGGAGGGGGTAACGGTAAGCTCACGTCCGTCGCGAAGGAGGTATTTCTGGGCGATGAGGCCTTCGATCGTGGCCGCACGTGTCGCGGGTGTGCCGAGGCCTCGCTCGGACATGGCCTCGCGGAGTTCCTCGTCGTTGACCAAGAGCTTCCCTGCACCTTCCATTGCGGAGAGGAGTGTGGATTCCGTGAAACGGGCTGGCGGGCGGGTTTGCTCGTTGATGAGTTCGACAGGATCGGCTTTGGCGGTTTCCCCAGAAGTGATCCCTACGAGGCCGTCCTTGCCTGCTGCAACGCCCGGTTGGCGACCGTAAACTTCAAGCCAGCCAGGAACAACGAGAACGCGGCCTTCGGTTTTGAAAACATCCTTGGTGCCACCTTCCTCGATGACCGAGAGACGGGTGGTCTGCTCGAACTCCGCATGCGGGTAGAATACCGCGATGGTGCGTTTCACAACCATGTCATAGAGCTTCTGTTCGGCCTCGGAGAGCTTGGCAAAGGTGCCGGTAGGAATGATCGCGTGGTGGTCTGAGACCTTCGCCGTATTGAAAATGCGTTTCGACGTGTGCAGCTTCGGCCCCTTGTCATCTTTCCCGGCCAGCACGGCTTTCGCGTATTGTGCCTCGTCCAGATCGCTGTTTCCGATCTTCTGGAAAGTTTCACGGACTTCCGGGACGTAATCCTCCGGAAGATAGCGGGAGTCTGTCCGGGGATAGGTCAGAACCTTGTGCTTTTCATAAAGCGCTTGGGCGATCTGGAGGGTTCCTTTCGCGGAAAACGGAGCCTCGCGCTGGAGTGTGGTGAGATCGTAAAGTTGTGGGGCGATCTGAGTGCTAGATTTCTTTTGCTCAGAAATTTCAGCGGTCTTCCCGTCACAACGGTCGCGGATGTCTTTTGCAAGCGACTGATCCCAGATCCGCTCTGCTTTACCATGGGGCTTCTCTTTATCTTTCTTAAACGCTGGGTCGATCCATTTCCCTAGGTAATCACCTGCGGCAACACCGAAGGTTCCATGAACTTCGAAATACGGCTCAGACGTGAATGCTTGGATCTCCTCTTCGCGAGCGGCGAGGATGGCGAGAGTCGGGGTCTGAACGCGGCCAGCGGCGGTGATATTGAATCCACCGTGGCGGGAGTTGAAACAGGTGAAGGCACGGGTAGCGTTGAGGCCGACGAGCCAATCGGACTCCGAGCGGCACTTCGCGGCATCGGCAAGGGGTTTCATTTCCTCATCGGAGCGGAGGTTTTCCCATGCAGTGACGATGGCTCCGGTGGTCATGGACTGCATCCAGAGGCGCCTGACCGGTTTGTCGATTTTCCCGATCTCCATGATATAGCGGAAAATCAGCTCCCCTTCCCGGCCGGCATCGCAAGCATTGACGATTTGATCGACATCCTTGCGTTTCGCGAACTTGAGGACTTTTTTCAGCTTGGCCTCGGACTGTTCGATGGGATCGAGGGTGAATGTTTCGGGAATCGCGGGAAGGACGTCGAATTTCCACGGGAGTTTTTTCCCATTCGGCCCCATCGGCATGCGCAGTTCGACCAAATGGCCGACGGCGGAAGTGATGATCGCGCCCTCGTTTTCGTAATGAATATCGCGACCTGCGCCTTTCTTCTCAAATTTCCCTAGGGTCTTGGTCAGAGCCTTGGAGAGATCGTTCATTACGGACGGTTTTTCTGCGATGATGAGTATTTTTCCCATGGAAGTCGGTTGTTTGAAAAGGTGAAATGTCTGGAGGGGACTAGGCAGGGATTTTGGCAGGATGCAAGTAGGAACTGGATTTCTGGTGCCTATGCTCGGGATGTTTGCTGGAGAAAATGGAGAAGAGGAACCACGGATCAACGCGGAGGGACGCGGAGGGACGCGGATTTCCTGTGAATTTGGGGGGGATGGATTGTGGCTGTCGCATCTTGCGCAAGGCCGTTCAGGGGGATTCCAGCCGCCTGTGGATGCGATTTCAAGGAGCCAAGATGGCTTCTTGAACGGCCTGAGACCAGAGTCCCCAGCTACGTTTTATTCCGGATAGGCGGTTTCGCCGTGTTCGGCGTAGTCGAGGCCTTCTTGCTCCTGCTCGGGGGTGACGCGGAGACCGGTGACGAGTTTCACGACGAATGCGATCACGACCGTTGCTATGATGGACCAAACGATGGTGACTCCTACGGCGAGGGACTGGATGCCCAGTTGCTCCATGACGGGTTTCACCAAGCCGAGGCCACCCATGGAGGTCTGCCCGAAGACGGAGAGAAGAAGCGTGCCGAGAATGCCGCCGACGCCGTGGACAGCGAAAACGTCGAGGGAATCGTCGATGTGGAGTTTTTCGCGGATGAGATTCACTGCGAAGAAGCAGAGGACGGCGGATAGTGCACCGATGAAGATGGCACCCATGGGACCAACCACGCCGGAAGCAGGAGTGATCGCCGCCAAGCCTGCGATGAGACCGGTGACCATGCCAACCAGTCCGACTTTTCCGTTCCGAACCCTCTCAATCAACGACCATACGAGTCCAGCGCTGCAGGCAGAAAGATGAGTAACAAGCATCGTCATCCCAGCTCCGCCTCCTGCGGAAAGCTGGCTACCGGCATTGAATCCGAACCAACCGACCCAGAGCATGGCGGCTCCGATGAATACCATGCCGGGATTGTGGGGAGGATGGGCATGACCGGGGAAGTCGTTGCGTTTTTTTAGAATGATCGCAAGGACGATGGCGGAAACGCCAGCCGTGGCATGGACTACGATACCTCCCGCGAGATCCAGAACTCCCATCGCCGCCAACCAACCGCCGCCCCATACCCAATGACAGACGGGGACGTAGACGAGGAGCAACCAGAGGGCGGAGAAAAGCATGAGGGCGCTGAATTTCATCCGCTCCACGAGCGCACCGATATACAAGGCGGGAGTGATGATCGCGAAGGTCATCTGGAACATGATGAAGACAGTCTCCGGGATCGCGGTGCCGGGCGCTACGGAGTCGGTTGTGATCCCTTTTAGGAAAGCGGCATCCAGATTTCCGATGAAGGAACCGTCACCTTTGAAGGCAAGGCTATAGAGGCAGACGGCCCACAGGACGGAAGCCATACAGGCCAATCCCGCACACTGAGCCATTACGGAAAGGACGTTCCGACCGCGGACGAGACCTCCGTAGAAGAGAGCTAGTCCCGGGAGGGTCATGAAAAGAACAAGGGCGGTAGAAACGAGAATCCAAGCGGTATCTCCGGAGTTAATCTGAGCAGCTAGCGGCATGGCGGGAGACCCTGTCGGGAAAATGACTCTTTGTCATGAATGAAATTCATGATGTGCCCAGATACTATTCTACCGTCTCATAAACCTAAATCCTGGAAGCGGGCGGATGAGCCGGCGGAGTTCCAGTTTGAATAGGGCAGCGGTGACTGCAGAAGAAGGCAGCTCGGAGGCCTGAATGAGCCTGTCAACGGTGAGTTCTTCACCCGGTGGCATGGCAGCCAGGACGGCGGCTTCTTCCGCAGGGAGCTCGGGGGCGGCTTCGGTTTTTTCCTCGGTGGTATCGTTTTTATAGGAAAACGGGAGCTGACCCATGTCGTCGATGATGTGGGAGGCGTCGGAGACAAGGGTGGCTCCATCGCGGATGAGTTGGTGGCAGCCTGCGGAGGAGGGTTTGTCGATGGGACCGGGAACAGCGAAGATGGGCTTGCCGTATTCCGAGGCTAGGTTCGCGGTAATCAGGGAGCCTGACCAAGCCGGACATTCCGTTACAAGGACGGCCTGACCCCATGCTGCGACGATGCGGTTCCGCATCGGAAAGGTCTGCTTGTCCGGAGCCTTGTGCAGGGGAAATTCGGAGATGACCGCCCCGTTTCCATCGGCAATCTTTTCGGCAAGAGCTAGGTTCTCCGGCGGATAGAGTCGGGCTAATCCAGAGCCGACGACTGCTATGGTACGACCTTTCGCAGCCAAAGCTGACTCATGGGCAGCGGTATCGATTCCCCGCGCGAGGCCGGAGACGATGGTGAATCCCGCATGGGCGAGCTGATAGGTAATTTTCCGGGTGGCGTTGACGCCGTAGGTTGTCGTGCGGCGGGAGCCGACAACGCTGATCGCGTGTTTGTCGCGGGGAAGAATTTTTCCCCAGACATAGAGCAGGATGGGTGAATCGTAGGCTTGGAGAAGGTGTTTTGGGTATTCCTCATCTTCGCGAGTGATGATGGAAATACCCCGCTCCTCCGCATCAGAAAGTTCCTTCGTTGGATCGACTTGATCCTGCCACGAAGAGATAATCTTCGCAGTTTCCGGTCCGATACCGTCCACCCGTTGCAATTTGCTGGTGGATGCGCGGAGAACGCTCTCAGCATCGCCGAAGGACTCCAAGAGCCGGGAAATGCGAACCGGACCGAAGCTGGGGAGGAGATTAAGGGCAAGGATGGCTTCGCGTGAAGTCATTGGCGGGAATTAAAAAAGTGATCAGTTCAGAGTTCTCCATCGGCAAGGGACAGAAATATACCAGCACCTTATTTGATTTCCATGCCGCTCTTGGGCCAGAGCCAGCGGACGACTTTACCGCCTTTGATCAGAGCTTTTGCCTGGATCGTTTTCACGCCGAAAACAGTCTCTGCCTTATAGGATGCGACACCGGTCTGGTAACTTTCGCCGTCGATGGATTCGGATTCCTCAGATGCCTTCCAATCGAGGACCTGATCAAAACCGAATTCCTTGATCGAGCCGCTCTTAATGCTGTCCTGCATGACGGCGACGACATCGACCGGACCTCCAGAAACGGGTTCCGGTTCCGGTTCGGGAGTCGGCTCAGGCTCTGGAGTTATTTCCGTATCGGCAGGAGTAGTGGCCGGTTCTTTGGAAGGAGTGTTCGCGTCTGCTATGACCGAAGGGTCAACAGGAGCCGGGGTCGGGGTTTTCGGAAGCGCGGCGAGCTGCTCTAGGAGGTCGGTCTGACTAATCAGCACAGTTCCTTCGAAGGGACCAGCACCGGGGCTGATGACAACGTTGTCGCCTTCGAGGCGGATGAGATTCACCTTGTTCCCGGCGGTAATCGTCATTTTTAGGTCGGATGCTGCATCCGCGATCTCGGCGTCGGCCTTGAGGAGGACTTTTTCTGGAAGCTGGTCTGCGGAATAGCTTGCTGGGTCGATTTCCGTCGAAGGTGCGCCGGTTTCCACAACGACCCTGCGGGGCTCAGCTTTTTTAGCTACGGGCTCTTTGCCGGTGAGCCTGTAGCGCATTTGAGGCTCGAAGGAATAGCCGAGGATACCTGCGGCCACTATGCCAAGGAGGAAGAGGAAGAGTTTCATTGAGTAGGATACGTGGGCGGGAGAGTTTTTATTATAAGTTTTTCCACCATTCTTCCCGGTGACAGATTGGAGGTTGATGCCTACCGAGGGAATTGGGTAGATTTTTTTCTGTGAAGCGGATTTATGTGGTGGTGGGAGAAATGAGTGGGGATGCACACGGGGCGGGGCTATTGAGGGAATTACGAACAATCCACAGCGATCTGGAAATCTATGGAACCGGCGGCCCGGAGATCGAGGCTCTCGGCAATGGAAACGTGAACAACTGGGTAGAAGATGCCGCAGTGATGGGAGTCGTGGAGGTTTTGAAGCGTTACGGATGGTTTAAGGAACGTTTCGAAGAGATGCTGGCAGATATCAAGCAGCTAAAGCCAGACGTCCTGCTTCTCGTCGATTACCCAGGGTTCAACCTACGGTTTTCCGAGGCGGTAAAACGCGATCTACCGGAAACAAATCAAGTATATTACATCAGCCCGCAGGTCTGGGCATGGAACAAACGGCGCATTCCCAAAATGGTTCATCTTCTCGATGAAATGCTCTGCCTGTTCCCATTCGAGAAACCTATTTTTGAAAACGCCGGACTGAAAACCACTCACGTTGGACACCCTTTGGTGGACGAACTGGCAGCCGACAAACTCGAGGGCGGTCGCGATCCGAATCTGGTCGGGCTCTTTCCCGGCAGCCGCGAGCGAGAGATTGCAAAACTTTTCCCGATGATGCTGGAGACTGCCAAATGGTTGCGCTCATGGAGAGCCGATCTGAAATTCTGCGTCCCAGCGGCTACCCCCAAGCTGGAAGTCACCATGAGGGAAATGATTTCCGAAGCCGGTGCGAACGAATGGGTGGAACTGAAGGCCGGCGGCAGCCACGAGCTGATGCAGCGCGCTGCCTGTGGTATTATCGCTAGCGGAACGGCTACACTGGAAGCTGCGACCTTCGGCCTGCCTTACTGCCTAGTGTATAAGATGGCATGGACGACCTACTGCCTCGGGAAAATGCTGGTGAAAATCAAATACATCGGGCTGGTGAACATCCTCGCCGGGGAAAAAGTCGTGGAGGAATTTATCCAAGCTGATGCCGAAGCTCCACAGTTGGGCGCGTGGGTGGAAGATATCCTATCCAACGATTCCAAGCGGGATGCTCTCGTGGCTCGGCTTGGTGAAGTCAGTTCTATGCTAGGGGAAGAGGGTGCGCACCGCAGAGCTGCGGAGCGTGTTGCCGATTGGCTCTGAGCACAAAAAAGGGACGATCCGAAGATCGTCCCTAATCGGTGATTAGGCTGGTGCGCCGACCACTCCAGGGAGCGGGTCGTCGTCTTCCGGAAGATCGTCTTCGGCTTTCTTACCTGTCGGTTTCTTAGCGAGTTCGTCCGGGATCGGAGGTGGTGTTGGAGCTACCGGCGGATTTTTCATTTCCCCGAAGTCGATGATATCCTGAAGGTGTTTTGCATCAAGGGTCTCATACTCCAATAGGGCGAGGGCAATTTTTTCGACGGAGTCACGGTTCTCGGTGAGGATTCGTGTCGCTTCGTCGAAGGAGTTGTCGATGAATTTTTTGATTTCCGCGTCGATAACTCGGGCCGTTTCTTCAGAATAATTACGGCCTTTGTTCATGTCACGGGCGACAAAAACCGGGCCACTCCCTTCTCCGTATTCGACCATTCCGAGTTTATCGGACATGCCCCATTCGCAGACCATATTCCGGGCGAGTGAAGTCGCTTGGCGGATATCGCCGGAGGCTCCGTTCGACATGTCGTCGGAATGGAACGCCTCGGCGATGCGTCCTCCCATTGTCACGATCAGATTCGCAAGCGACTCTTTTTTCGAAGTAGAGTATTGGTCGCCCTCCGGGAGAAACATCGTCGCGCCGAGGAAGGGCCCGCGGGGAATGATCGTCACTTTGTGCAGAGGATGGGTGTGCGGGAGAACCATGTTCAGATAAGCGTGACCAGCCTCGTGCCATGCAGTGCCGGTCTTTTCCTTGTCGGACATGGCAAGCGAACGGCGCTCACGACCCCAGCGGACTTTGTCGCGGGCTTCTTCCATTTCCGCGAGAGTCACGGCAGAAAGACCTTTGCGGGCGGCGAGGAGTGCGGACTCGTTGATGAGGTTCGCGAGCTCGGCACCGGAGAAACCGGGGGTTCCACGGGCAATGGTTCCGAGATCCGTGTTCGCAGCGAGTTTGATTTTCTTCACGTGGACTCGGAGAATTTCCTCACGGCCATTCACATCAGGAAGTGAAATAGTGACCTGCCGGTCGAAACGACCCGGACGGAGAAGTGCGGGATCGAGAACGTCCGGACGGTTGGTGGCGGCAATGATAATCACGCCTTCCTGAGTATCGAAGCCGTCCATCTCCACAAGGAGCTGGTTGAGCGTTTGCTCACGCTCGTCGTGTCCACCGCCCATGCCATGGCCACGGTGGCGACCGACCGCATCAATCTCATCGATGAAAATCAGGCAGGGCGCATTTTTTCTCCCCTGCTCAAACATGTCGCGAACGCGGGACGCACCGACACCGACGAACATTTCCACGAAGTCCGATCCAGAGATGGAGAAGAATGGGACGTCCGCCTCACCTGCGATCGCTCGGGCGAGAAGGGTCTTACCGGTTCCTGGAGATCCTACCATTAGAACGCCCTTCGGAATGGATCCGCCGAGTTTCTGGAATTTCTTTGGATCGCGGAGGAAATCAACAATCTCGAAAAGTTCTTCCTTGGCTTCCTGGATACCGGCGACGTCTTTGAAGGTCACCTTATTGCGATCCATCGTGAGGAGGCGGGCTTTTGATTTCCCGAAGGACATCGCGCCACGACCTGCGGATTTCATCTGCTGACGGAATAGGAAGAAGAGCAGGAGGATGATCAGGAGAAACGGCAGGAAGGTGAAGAGTGCCTTACTGAGATAGTCGGATCTGCGATCGTATTTTGCCTTACCGGTGAGGAGGGACTGGAGTTCGTCACCAAGAATAGCGGATGACACCGTTACCTCGAAGAGCGAAGGCTTAATCGGCTTACCTTCTTCGGTTAGCGGCTCGATCATGTTTGTGATCACTGCGCGGGAGCCAACGATCATCGCAGTAGAATTATCTGCCGTAGTCAGAATACGGAGCGGATTAACGATGTCCTTTTTCTTGATTTCATTCAAGGCAAGGGCTTTGCGGAATTCTGCGAGTGTGAGAGTCTTCACTACACCCTCAAGTGGCGCTTCCATATCGTCAGCAATTTGCTCAAGACGAATATCATCACCAAGCAGCTCACGTATCTCTTCGCCCTGTAGAGTCAGGTTCACAGGAACGCGGATGTCACTTGTTTCGAGGATGCGGTTGTTTTCATCCGGCTTCACCATCGGAGCCTGCATGTAGCCGGTAATCGTGGCATCGTAGGCGGTATCGCTAGTGACGACTTTTAAGGGTAGCTTCGGTTTATCGAGAACTACCAGACCTTGATCGAGTTTTTCTCGAAATTCCGAATAGCTGAGGATCGTGGCCTTCTCGTTTAGATTGGGACCGAAGAGAGCAACGCCTAGAATCAGAATTGCGATACTGAAAAGGGCGAGGACACGCCAGTTGAAGCCGCCGGTTTCACCTGTTGGAGGTTTCTGACTGGGCGGTTGCGAATTGTTATTTGGGGAATCGGACATGGTGCTGTCTTCCGGGATGCGTATTTCCGGGTGCGAAAACCTAGACCGCTTAGAGCGAATGTCTAGACAGGGTTTTTCGGCTGCGTGAAGCCTTTGAACAAGACGAAAAGTAGGCAGAGGCCGATAACCGGGACTACGCCAAGCACCAAAACCTGGCGATATCCGGGAAATATCCCCGCAGAAGTCGCCTCAAGGATGAGGTAGCCCACGTAAATTAGGTAAAAGAGCACAAAGGAAAATCCGGCCAAACGCCCGACACGGTAACCGTAAAAGAAGATCGGAAGCGTCGCGAGGGCAACACCGACCATGAACAACATGTCGAACGAAACCGCATGCCCGGAAACTTCGATCCCAGATGGGGCAACGATAGACGAAATCCCCAGCACGAGCACGATGTTGAAAATATTACTCCCGACAACATTGCCCACCGCAATATCCCTCTCACCCTTCATCGCAGCGACCACGGAAGTCGCGACTTCCGGTAGAGACGTCCCCAGCGAAACGATCGTCAGCCCGATGATCAGCTCGGAAACCCCGAAAAACTGTGCAATTGTTACCGCTCCACGAACCAGCATTTCCGATCCGAACACAAGCCCTGCCATTCCCAGAACCACAAAACTGATATTCCGGAGCCACTTTGGATCTTCGCTGGTTTTTCCATATTCCTCCTCATATTCGGCGAGCACCGCGTCGTTCTTCTCCCCTTTCGACTGCCGCAGGAGGAATAGCAGATAAATGACACCAAGGGAAAACAGGATCATCCCGTCCACCCGGGAAATGTCCCCATCATAGCAAAGCCCGTAGAGAAGCAGGGAAAGGAAAATCATCACCGGCACATCGAAGCGAATAAGCTGCTGGTGCACCACCAGCGGGATGATCAGCGCCGAAATTCCTAGCACCACCAACACGTTGAATATATTGCTCCCCACTACATTTCCCACCGCGAGATCCGCTTGGTCACTAAAAGCGGAAACCACGGACACGGCCAACTCCGGCGCGCTCGTCCCGAAAGACACCACGGTCAACCCCACGATCAGCGGGGAAATCCCAAGCGTTCCAGCAATGCTAGACGCACCTTTGACAAGGTAATCTGCAGCAAAAACCAGAAGGATGAGGCCAACGACGAGAAAGACCGAAGCAAGAAGCATAAGACGGGATCTTCCACGCCCAGCCACACACGTCCAACCCGAATATAAGAGATCTTTCACCTTCCTCTATCAAACCCAGTCGGAATATCAGCCCTCTTCAAATACTCACACCCCCATGAAGACAATCATCTTCCTCTCCTGCATAGCCCTCACCTCCTGCCAAGCGGATCCCGGAAACAACAAGAACCCGGTCGAAGTCGGCACCGTAACTTGGCTCCGCGATTACCCCCCCGCCCTTGCCAAATCCACAAAATCCGGCAAGCCGGTGTTCCTGCTCTTCCAAGAAGTCCCCGGCTGCGCTGGCTGTAAGCAGTTCGGAAAAGACGTCCTCTCCGATCCGAATATCGTCAAATCCATTGAGGAAAATTTTGTCCCGCTCCTCATCCACAACAACAAACCCGGCAAGGACGCCGAATTACTGAAAAAATATGGCGAGAGCGCATGGAACTACCAGGTCGTCCGCTTCCTCAATTCAGAGGGCAAAGACCTCATCCCCCGTAAGGATCGCGCCTGGACAGCCACCGAGCTCAAGCCCCGCATACAGGAGGCTCTGGCGAAGGTAGGGAAACCCGGGATTGCGGAGAAGGCGGAAACAAAAACCTTGCCCTCTGCCAAGCCTGCTTCTGGAGCGGAGAAATGAAGATCGGCTCCCAACGTAAAAGCCCCACCAAAGGACGAACTGTTCACAATAACACCTTTTTGCTTGCCAGACGTAAAAAGTTTCCTACGCTCGCGAAATGCACGACCAGCTTCCTCCCCTCTTAAAGCAATACTTCGGCTACGATACATTCCGCCCACTACAGTCGGAAATCATAGCCGCTACTATGTCTGGTAAAGACGTCGTCGCCATCCTCCCCACAGGTGCCGGAAAATCCCTGACCTTCCAGCTCCCCGCCCTCGCTGAAGACGGCGTCACCTTGGTCGTCTCCCCGCTCATTGCCCTGATGAAGGATCAGGTGGACTCCCTCACTGCATCCGGTGTCCCCGCCACGTTTCTCAACTCCTCCCTCGCCCCCTCAGAAGCCCGCGACCGCGCAGAATCCCTCTCACGCGGTGAATACAAACTCCTCTACGCCGCCCCCGAGCGAGTCATGAACCCCGGCTTCATCGCCGATCTCAAACGCTGGAACATCAAACGTATCGCCGTAGATGAAGCCCACTGTATTTCCGAATGGGGCCACGACTTCCGCCCAGAATACCGCCAGCTGGCGAAACTCCGCACACACCTCCCCGGCGTGCCTTTCCTCGCCCTCACCGCCACCGCCACTCCAAAAGTTCGCGAGGATATTTCGCGCCAGCTACAGATGCAGGATCCCGTGAGATTCCTCGCCTCATTTAACCGGGCAAACCTCTCCTATTCCATCCTCCCGAAATCAAAGCCCGCCCGCCAGGTCTTCGAATTCGTCCACTCCCGCCGCGAGGAATCCGGCATTATCTACCTCCAGTCACGCAAAGCCACCGAAGCTATGGCCGCAACCCTCAAGGCCGAGGGCATCAACGCAATCGCCTACCACGCTGGCCTCGATCCCGCTACCCGCGCGAAAAACCAGGAAGCCTTCATACGAGACGAAGCCCGTATCGTCTGTGCCACCGTCGCCTTTGGCATGGGTATCAACAAACCCGACGTCCGCTACGTCATCCATGCGGATCTCCCAAAAAACATCGAGGGATACTACCAGGAAACCGGCCGGGCAGGACGCGACGGCCTCCCCTCCGAGTGCCTCCTTCTCTACTCCCGCGGCGATCTCATCCGCAACCTCAGGTTCCTCGAAGACGCCACCGACCTCGAAGCCAAAAAAATTGCCGAGGGACAAATGCGCCAGATGGCAGATTTCGCGGAGACCACCTCGTGCCGCCGCACCGCCCTACTCGCCTATTTCGGAGAAACATGGCCGGATGAAAATTGCGGCGGATGCGATTCCTGTCTCAATCCCCGCGAGGAATACGATGCCACCCTCCAAGTGCAGAAACTCCTCTCCTGCATCATCCGCGCGAAACAAGCCGCTGGCTTCTCCACCGGAGTCAACCACATCGCCCAAGTGATAACTGGGGCGAACACCGCGAAAGTCCGTGACTATGGCCATGACAAAATCTCCACCTACGGCATCGGTGCCGACACACCCCGCGAAGAATGGGCAGCCCTCGGCCGCCAGCTGATCCAGCTCGGCCTCATCGAGGCATCACAGGACAACTTCCAGACTCTGAACATATCCAAAAAAGGGGCGAACGTTCTTAAATCCCGCGAGAAGACCCTCCTCACCCGCCTACCATTTTCCAATAGTCCCAACGCCTCCGCGAAACTCTCCCGCTCCGGATCCATCCCCTGCGATGAAGAACTCTTCGAGTCCATGCGTAGCCTTCGCAAAACCATTGCCGACGAAAAATCCGTCCCGCCATACGTCATTTTCGGAGACAATCCTCTCCGCCACATGGCGCGCCGCTACCCGCAAACGAAAACGGATTTTCTCAACGTTCCAGGAGTCGGCACCCAGAAGCTCGATGACTACGGCCAAGCCTTCATGGAGGAGATTAAATCCCATCTCGCATCCCACGAGAAACAATCCTTCGCCCCCCTGAAAACCCCTCTCCCGCCGAAAATGAAAACCGAAGGCGCTCTCAACGGCTCCGTCCTTGAAACTCTCAACCAGTTCAAAGCAGGCAAAACCATTCCCCAGATCGCGAAAACCCGCGAAATGGCCACCGGCACCATCGCGGGGCACCTAGCTTCCGCCATCGCCAACGGCGATATCACACCAGACCCACGCCAATTCTTCTCAGAAGAGGAAGAGCAGCGCATCGAAGCCGCCGTCGCCACCGCCGAGGAAGGCCTCGCAAAACTCGCCCCCATCCACGCAACCCTCAACGGCGAGATTCGCTACGAAATTCTAAAGCTCTACGCCACTTTCAAATCCCTCGAAACACCAGCGTAGCTGCGGCCTCCAGCCACAGCCCGTGTAAACCCCGTCCCGGGTTTTATCTTGGGGTATATCCCGGAAAGGAACCGCGATTTAGAAATCGCGACAACCCCAGCCAGAAGCCGATTCCTCATTCCCTGGAAAGCAGGCAACTGCAGTCGCAATTTCCAAAGCGCAGTTCCTTCCTCAGATATGGCTTCCCCTCAATTCTCAAACTCCACCCGCTCATAAATCTCCCCAAGCCTCAGCTCTACCTCGATCTCAGGCAGTAAAATGGTTTCCTCCATCCCGTCATACCTCTCCGCCCGGAACCCACCCCCAGATTCACGCCGGTAAACCGTCACTCCCGGAGAGTCAGAATCCACCAGTATGAGGACTTTCAGCGAAGGAATCGTTAGATAGGCATCCTTTATCTCCCCCATGTCCGTACGTCGGGTCGATTCGCTAAGCACCTCTATCAACACATCTGGAAGACTCTGGAAATGATCCGTTTCAGGATTTTTCCGGCATACCACCATCGCATCTGGATAATAAAAGCGCGTGTGATCCGAAAACTCGATTTTCACCTTCGTATCACTGTTGAACGGCTGGCATAATTTTCCACGGAGCTGATTTCCTAGGGAAAGCATTGCGCTGAATGCGATGCTGTTATGCCGATTCGTCCCAACCGCCATCGCATGCACCACACCCCCGAGAAATTCATGCTTCACATCAGAATCTTCCTCGCCCAAGAGATACTCTTCGATACTCAGGGATTCTGGCGGCTTCAGTGCTGTCATGCTATTATTGTAGCAAAAGCAAATTCACCCCGCAAATTCTATCCTCCTCCAGTCGAGCGGGCATCCAGCCCGAAAGGAACCGCGATTTAGAAATCGCGACAACCCCAGCCAAAAGCAAAGTCTTCCCACTAATCACTGATCACTCGGCACTAGCCACTGATTGACTTCCCCCCCATTCCCTGCTTCAAAAGGCGTCCCATGTCCGACCGCAAGACTTTAGACGAACGAGCCCAAATGACCGACCTTGAACGCGTGCGCCATTCCGCCGCGCACGTGATGGCCACCGCCATCCTCCGTATCTGGCCCGACGCGCAGTTTGCCTACGGCCCTCCGGTAGAGAACGGATTCTATTACGACTTCGAAATGGAGCACCGCATCACCCCTGACGATTTCGAAAAAATCGAGAAGGAGATGAAGAAAGTTGCCAAGGAGAACCAGAAGTTCGAATACAAGGCGATCTCCCGCGACGATGCAAAAACCATGGCCGAATCCGGTCGCCTAGGCGGCCTCACCGAACGCCCCGGAAACCCTTCCCGCTTCAAACTCGACCTCATCGACAAGATCCCAGAGGGAGAGCAGATCTCCTGCTTCCAGAACGGCGATTTCATCGACCTCTGCGCCGGTCCGCACGTGGGATACACCTCGAAGTGCAAAAACGTAAAAGTCATGTCAGTCTCATCTTCCTTCTACATGGGTGACGAATCGAAAGGCCAGCTACAGCGCCTTTATGGAACCGCCTTTGAAAACAAGGATGCGCTGACCGAACACCTCGACCGCCTTGAAGAAGCCAAGAAGCGCGACCACCGCCGCCTCGGCCGCGAACTCGGCCTTTTCCACATCGACGAAGCCGTCGGCCAAGGCCTGATTCTATGGAAACCGAAAGGTGCCCTCGTCCGCCGCGCTCTCCAAGAATTCATCACCCAGGAGCTAGACAGACAGGGCTACTCCCAAGTCTTCACCCCGCACATCGGCAAGCTCGATCTCTACCGCACATCCGGGCATTTCCCCTTCTACCAGGATAGCCAATACGCCCCGATCCCGGAGCGGGACACGCTGGAAAAACTCGCCGACGAAGACGCCACCTGCGCCACCCTCATCAACGGCCTCAACGAAGGAACCTACGAAGGCTACCTTCTCAAGCCGATGAACTGCCCGCATCACATCAAGATTTTTGCGAGCGACCACCACTCCTACCGCGATCTCCCCGTCCGCCTCGCGGAATTCGGCACAGTTTATCGCTGGGAGCAATCCGGCGAGCTAGGCGGCATGACCCGCGTCCGCGGATTCACCCAAGACGACGCCCACATCTTCTGCACACCGGATCAGGTCGCCGAGGAACTCATCGGCTGCCTAGATCTGGTTAAAAAAGTCCTCACCACCCTCGGGATGAATGACTACCGCGTCCGCCTCTCACTCCGCGATCCGGACTCCGACAAATACGTCGGCGATCCAGAAAACTGGGACAAGGCAGAAGCCGCCATCCGCAACGCAGTAGAAACCCTCGGCGTCGATTACACCGAAGAAATCGGAGAAGCCGCCTTCTATGGCCCGAAGATCGACTTCGTCGTAAAAGACGTCATCGGCCGCGATTGGCAGCTCGGCACCGTTCAGGTCGATTACAACCTGCCCGTCCGCTTCGATCTTTCCTACGTAGGCGCCGACAACAAGCCGCACGTCCCAGTCATGATCCACCGCGCACCGTTCGGATCATTGGAAAGATTCACCGGCCTCCTCATCGAGCATTTCGAAGGAAAATTCCCGACTTGGCTCGCCCCAGAGCAAGTCCGCGTCCTCCCCATCTCCGAAAAGACCCTCGAAGAAGCCGAAGCCCTTGCCGCCAAACTCGCAGACCTCGGCGTCCGCTGCACCGTCGACCGCTCTTCCGAAAAGGTCGGTGCGAAGATCAGGAACGCCCGCCTCGAACGCATCCCGAACATGGCCGTCCTTGGTCAAAGAGAGGTCGAAGAAGGCACTGTCGCGGTCCGCATACGCGGAGAGGAAAAACCGATCATCAAAACGGAGCAGCAGTTCATCGACGACCTCCTCAAGGAGATCGCAGAGCGGTCTCTCTAAACGATAGAGGTAGGAACGGCGCATTGATTTGCGCAGCTCCCCCCTCCGAACCGGACAAGCGGATCTCCCGCATCCGGCTCTCCAGTCAGTGGTTTACTCCGTTACGGAGACTGATCACTTCAGAACTTTGGGTATCCATCGGGCAAAAGAGCGGCTTGGCCAGCGTTGATGATCCCGCCCTCGGCCACGACCACCAAGGCCGCGCCGCTTTCGCAGGATGGAGCGCAGTCTCATGCGCAGCCATCCATCGACGGTTTGGATTTCGCTGGAGTCGGCGTGTTTGAAGTAGCCATACCCGTTTGACTGGCTTGGGTTGGTAGATACCCGTTTTCAAATACTCATTCACGACGAGCAGCCGACTTTTGCGGTCTTTCTCGAAGCGTCCTACCGTGATGCCGTCCGCGCCGCAGGCTCCTGCGTTGGACTGCACCTTTTCCCATGCCAAGCTCTCAGCCCGAATGCCTCCGGAACTGGCTGAAGTCTCTCACTCCAGAGGGTGTTGGCGCTTTGCGGCGCACTAGCCGCCGCGTCTCGGGGCAGGCCATGAAAGCGGCGTCCCGCCGCCCGGAGGCGCATTCTCGAGAACGCGTGTGAGCCGGACGGCACGGGGCTCGCGTTCTGGAGAACGCGGTTCCGATCCGCCCCTCCATGGAAATCTTCCTTGGAGTTTCAGTTTTCAAATTTAAAGTACCCCTAATGAAAACTATCCACGGGGCACCCTCCTTCTCACTTTCCTCTGATTTGGTCTCGCTGCACGTCACGCAGGACGGTGGGCACTTGGCACCGGTCGAGTTCAAGCTAGCAGAGAGAACAGTCTCCCCCTACGCGCTTGCTCCATGGAAGCCCGATGAAATCGACGATGACCTCCCCGTTCTTCTGAAAAGCCTGCGTGGAGATTTCCTCTGCCTCCCCTTTGGTCCACAGGCGGAAGGCCCACCACATGGCGAGACGGCGAACAACCAATGGCACCTCACTTCGGAATCCGAAAACTCACTCTCCCTTGAAATCGAGGCATCCGACGTCTCCGCGAAAGTCACAAAAACCATTTCCCTCCGCCCCGGCCAGACTGCGATCTACTACGATCACCGTATTTCCGGACTGGAAGGAAATTTCAGCTACGGCAACCACCCCATCCTCGACCTCTCCCAAGTGGAGGAAGGCAAGGCACGAGTCTCGGTTTCTCCATTCCGCTGGGCATCGGTATATCCTGAATATTTTTCCAATCCCGCCGACGGTGCAAACCAAGCCTTAAAAATCGGGGCGATCTTCACGGATCTCTCCGAAGTCCCCCTCACCGAAGGAGGCACCACAGACCTCACCCGCTATCCGTCCCGACCCGCCACCGACGACCTGGTGATGATTGTTTCCGAAGGCACAACCGAACAACAGCCCTTCGCATGGTCTGCCGTGGTGATGGACGGATATGTCTGGTTTTCCCTGAAAAACCCCGCCGATTTCCCAGCGACGATGTTCTGGCTCTCAAACGGTGGGCGCTCCGCCCATCCGTGGGACTCTCGCCACACCGCACGGCTCGGCATCGAGGAAGTCTGCTCCCATTTCTGCGACAGTGTAGATATTTCCCGCAAGGATCTCCTCTGCAACCTTGCGATCCCGACGACACGAAAATTTGCCAAAACCGAGCCGGTCACTCTCCGCATTATCCAAGCGGTAGCAGCAACGCCCGAGGGCTTCGGACTGGTGACATCGATCACTCCAGCTGGGGAAAATTCGGTGACGATCATTGATGAAAACGGTGACGCTGTTGAAGCCAAGGTCAATTGGGGTTTTGTCTTCGGTTGATCAAACCTGTCCACGGGTGACCTGCGCCAGAGATGGCTTTCCAAGCCGTCCGAAAAAATAGAAATTCACACGAAAATAAAACCCAATACCCATGAAACTCAGAATCCTCCTCATGGCCGCATCCCTCGCATTGAGCGTCGCGATCGGCCTAGCAGTCTCCCGCAGCGGCGAAAACAACAGCGACTCAGCAAAGAATGATCATATCCGCATCGGCTTCAGCATGGACACCTTGAAAGAGGCACGGTGGCAGAAGGACAGGGACATTTTCATAGCTAAGGCAGAGGCCATGGGTGCCGAAGTCCTCGTGCAGTCCGCGAACAGCAACGACACAAAGCAGATGCAGGACGTGCAAGGCCTCATCAGCCGGGGCGTGGACGTCCTCGTAATCGTCCCCCACGACGGCAAGGCGATGGGGAAGGCTGTCGATACCGCTGCGGGAAACGGCATCCCTGTCATTTCCTACGATAGGATGATCACCGGCACGGAAAATCTCGGACTCTACATTTCCTTCGACAACGTCAAGGTCGGCGAGGCTCAAGCGCAATACCTCGTCGATTCCGTCCTCAAAGAGAAAGCAAAAATCCGCATCGTCCGAATCTACGGCTCACCGACTGACAACAACGCGAAGCTTTTTAAACAGGGTCAGGACAACATCCTCAATCCGCTGATCAAGTCGGGCAGCATCGAAGTGGTGCATGAGGACTGGGCGACCGACTGGCGACCCGAGGTGGCGAAACAGATCACCAACGCCGCGATCACCCGCAACGGCTCGGCTTTCGATGCCATCCTCGCATCCAACGACGGCACCGCAGGAGGCGCGATCCAAGCGCTTTCCGAAGAGGGGCTGGCAGGGAAAATTTTCGTGACCGGACAAGATGCAGATCTCCCAGCCCTCCAGCGTATCGTTGCGGGAACCCAAGCAATGACGATCTACAAGCCCATTAGCTTGCTTGCGGAAACCGCGGCTGAGATAGCCGTAAAAATGGCGGAGGGGAAACCGGTTATCGCTCGCAGTGGCGTGAACAACGGAGCTAAGGAAGTGCCCTCCATCCTCGTCGAGGTATCCACGGTCACGAAGGATAACATCCGCCAAACCGTGGTAAAAGACGGCTTCCACTCGGAGGCTGACATTTACCGCAACGCACCCGCAGATGGCCGCTGAACCCATCCTCGAAACCCGTGCGCTGACCAAGCGCTTTCCCGGCGTAGTCGCACTAGATGAAGTCTCCTTCGATCTGCGCCCCGGGGAAATCCACGCCCTCTGCGGTGAAAACGGCGCGGGTAAATCCACTCTGATCAAAACCCTCTCAGGCATCCATCCCATCGGCAGCTACGAAGGTGAGATACTCGTAAAGGGCAGCACCGCGAGCTTCAAGACCATCGCCGATGCAGGAAACGCCGGCCTCGCGGTCATCTATCAGGAACTCGCGCTAGTGGACGATCTCACCGTCGCGGAAAACATTTTCCTCGGCAACGAACCGACCCGACTCGGCCTTGTGGACTGGGACAAGATCTACCGCGATGCCGCCGCCCTACTCGAACGCTTCAAGCTCGATATCGATCCCTCCGCACGCACCGGCGATCTGGGAACAGGTATGAAACAGCTCGTAGAGATCGTCAAATCTCTCTCAAAAAACGGCCGTATCCTCATCCTCGATGAACCCACCGCCGCCCTCACCGAAGCAGAGGTAGACGTTCTGTTAGATATCCTTCGCAAGCTCCGTAATGACGGACTCACCGCGATCTATATTTCCCACAAGCTCGACGAGGTTTTCGCCATCGCCGACCGTATCACCATCCTCCGCGATGGAAAATCTATCACCACCCTAGATACCGCCGAGTCCAGCCCCGGCGAGGTGATCCGGCACATGGTCGGACGCAAGATCGAAGACCTTTTCCCGAAACGCGAGAGCGATCCCGGCGAAGTGCTGCTCTCCGTGAAAAATCTCACCGTCCAGAACCACGAAGGCCGGGAGCTTCTCCACGACATCTCTTTTGACGTCCACGCGGGCGAAGTCCTCGGCATCGGCGGACTGATGGGGTCGGGTCGCACCGAAACGCTGATGCATATCTTCGGAGCGTGGGGTAGGCGCGTTTCCGGAACCGTCGAACTAGACGGAAAACCTATGGACAGCCCAAATCCACGAAAAGCGATTTCCAAAGGCCTTGCCTTGGTCACGGAAGACCGCAAACGCTACGGTCTTCACCTGGATCAAAGCATAGCCTTCAACCTCTCGCTCTCCTCCCTCGATCAACTCGGATCCACCTTCATCGACCGCAACCACGAGGTAAAACGGAATGGAGAAATCTTCCGCAGCCTGCGGGTAAAAGCCCCTTCGCTGGAAACTGAAGTCGGCACGCTCTCCGGTGGAAACCAACAGAAAGTCGTGATCGGAAAAGCGCTTCTAACCGATCCGCGTATCGTCTTCCTCGACGAGCCTACGCGCGGGATCGACGTCGGAGCGAAAATCGAGGTGTACGAATTCATCAACCGCCTCACGGAAGAGGGAAAGGCGGTGATTCTCGTCTCCAGTGAACTCCCAGAACTAATCGGGATGAGCGACCGAATCGTAATGCTTACCGAAGGCCACGTGGGAGGAATTTTCCGTCGCGACGAAGCCACCCAGGAGCGACTCCTCGCCGCCGCCATCCGCTTCCACAAGGATGCCGTGACCACCTCCGCAACCAACCAGCCAGCCCACTCATGAAAACCCGCGACTTCTCACTCCTCATCGCACTCGCATTGCTGTGGTCGTTTTTCACCTGGCAGGTGCCGGACTTCCTCGGCGCGCGCAACATGACCATGCTCTCCATCGAGCTTTCCACCACCGCCGTCGCTGCGCTCGGAATGCTGCTGATCATCCTCCTCGCCCACATCGACCTCTCAGTTGGATCGGCCATCGGACTCACCGGCGGCATCGCGGCTACACTTATTTTCGACCACCAGTGGTCGGCTCCTGCGGCCATGGGAATTTCGCTTCTGGCGGGTGTCGCGATCTATTCTGTGATGGGTCTCATTGTGGCGAAGGAGCGAATCCCTGCCTTCATCATTACTCTCGGTGGGTTGCTCATTTTTAAAGGGCTTTTTTGGAAAGTGATAGGAAGCCAGACGGTGCCGGTGAAAGTCGGCGATACGGAAAACACGCTCAGCGTGCTGACCACTTGGTATCTCCCACTGTGGGCTAGTATCGCGCTCGTCTCCCTGACAGTAGCCGTGCTGGCGATCGCTCAGATTCGTAGTCGTGCGAAGCGCCGGAGCTATGGCTTCGAGGTCGAGTCCGGCGAATTAGCATTTTCCAAACTGTTCATCAAAACGCAGGTGCTCATCCTAGCCCTCGTCGTCCTTTCGCAGTTCCGGGGCGTGCCGCTAAGCCTCGTGGTGCTAGCGGCAGTCGCGCTGATTATCTGGGTGATCACAAACCACACCCGCTTCGGAAGATACCTTTACGCCATCGGAGGAAATGAGGAGGCCGCCGTGGTCAGCGGAGTCCCGGTGAGAGCAGTTACCGTCGGCGCATTCATGATCGCGGGTGTCACAGCAACGATCACCGGCTTCATGCAAACGGCATACAGCGGTGCATCCACAACTACCACCGGCGAACTGATGGAACTCGATGCCATCGCCGCCTGCGTAATCGGCGGCACCTCTCTCGCAGGCGGGCGCGGAACCGTCCCCGGTGTCCTCGCTGGAGCGTTCCTCATCGCCACCTTGATGAACGGAATGACCCTGATGGCCGTTTCTCCTGAGATGAAATTTATCGCGCGCGGCTCCGTCCTCGCACTCGCCGTTTGGATGGACGTCCGCCTTTCCCGCAGAGGTAAATAGAATCGCTTACGAGCTTTTTTCCTCAGCCTTCAATTTCCGCTCCAGATAAAACGGAGCGAAAGGAATCAACGAACAAAGGAACGCAAAAGCCACTTTACCAAGCTTCCACCTCCGGTCGATCCAAACATGGCAGAGCGCGAGGCAAAACAGCACGAACAAAACGCCGTGGATCATGCCCGGAGTTTTGATCGCATCCGCATCCCCGAGGATGCGCTTGTGGTAAATCGCGAAATACAAGAGCACGAGAAAAGAAATCCCTTCGGCAAGGCTGATTAATCGGAGCAACGTAATGGAGTAGGGCATAGTTTCGGAGCGCAACTTAGTAGGCATGGGCTACAGGTCAAATGAATTGGACAGGCACGCTCTACGGGAACTGCCTCCGTTCAACCGTTACAAAAACTACTTTTTATGAGCTCAAATGCTTTTATCCCCATACTTTTCGGTTCGCCATTTCCCTCTCCCCTGCCGCCGAACGCATTGCCGCGATCAAGGCCGACGACGTGAGATCGGTGAATCCGAAATGGGAAGTGCCTGAGGGCGTTCCATTTGCGATTCTGTTGCTTGCGTGGGACCTCCAGGACGATGCTTGTTGATTCGCAATGTGATTGCTCGCCTTTGAATTCGGCAGCACCTCAACGACATCGATCACATCGACAGCGAAATCGATCAAGCGTTCCTCAAGATCATATGGTTTGTTCATCGTATCCTTCTTACTTCATTATTCATAAATCGAAAATCATCAATCAATTCGATTAGACCTTCGGAACTGGTCGAACAAGGGCGACTCCTCTGGTTTCCAAGGCTCCATGTTGTATCTGATGAAGGATTCCCGTCATGCCGATCTGACGGAGCGCCAGAAACGAACAACGTCTCCTATGTCACATCCGAGGGCTTCACATCCCACGATGGCATCCATTTCGATACCAAGTCCGTCCGCACCTTCGCGCAACGCTACGCCGCCGCATACTTGGAAATGATAGCCGAAAAACGCTGACCGGCATCCCTGCTTTTGCTTGCGGGGAAAGCCCCACTCCCCCAAGTTCGACGCGTGCCGGAGGACGACGAACCAACCACGATCTCTGAGATCAAGCGCGCCATCGAAGCCGAAGATGGCTCCGCACTCCTTGCCGCCGCTGAGAACGTCCACTACGCCGACCTCGGCGACCTATACGAAGAACTCGACGACACAGAACGCGACTTTCTTTTCACTACGATCGGCCCCGAGCTGGCCACCGATGTCGTTGCAGAGCTGCCGGATTCTCTGATCGAAGATTCCCTCAGCCACTTCAAGCCCGCCCAGCTACGTTTCCTCCTTTCTAATCTTTCAGACGACGACCGGGTCGATATTTTCCAAGTCGTCTCCAAGGAGGCACAGGTTCGCTTTTTTTCCCTCCTCGGCCCCCGCGACAAGGAGCTGACCACCAGCCTACTGAAATACGAGGAGGACACGGCGGGCGGGCGCATGACCACCCAGATCGGCCGTATCACTAGGGACATGACGGTGAAACAGGCGCTCGCCATCCTCCGCCGCGACCGCGAGGACACAGAGACGCTGGCTCGCATCTTCGTCGTGGACGTGCAGGGTAGGCTGGTCGGAAAAGTCCGCTTGCGGGATCTCGCATTCAATACCTGGGACACGCCCATCCGTGACATCATGGACGGTGTGGACGAGTTCACCCTCGCCACCGCGGATCAGGAGGACGCCGCCCGTTTGCTCTCCCGCTACGATCTCGTAGTGCTACCTGTCGTAGATGAATTCCACCACCTCCTCGGTGTGATCACCTACGATGATGCCTTGGAAATCATGCAGGAAGAGTCCACCGAGGACATGGAGAAACTCGGTGGTATCGGTGGCGAGCAGACGGAACTCACCTACCTCAATACTACCGTCCCCATCCACTACCGTCGCCGGGTCATTTGGCTCGTCGGCCTTGCCTTCGTCTCCATCCTTTCCGGATACGTGATGTTCCGTTTCAGCGGCGTCTTGGAGAAAGCCTTCGTCCTTTCACTCTTCCTACCCATGGTCGTCGCCGCCGGAGGAAACGCAGGAGGACAAGCTGCGACTATGGTCATCCGTGCACTCGCGCTCGGAGAGATCGGAACCGGCGCCGCGTTGCGCATCGCCTGGAAGGAAGCCCGCATCGGCATCTTCCTTGGAATGACCTTGGGCATCTCTATCGCCGCTTTCATCTCCTTCGTCCTCCCACATTTCCACCCCGCTGCTCCCGATGGATTTTCCTTCCTTCGCCTCTCCTTAGCCGTCGCCGCAGCAATCACACTGCAAGTTCTCTCCGCCACTACCTTCGGTGCCCTGCTGCCCATCGCTGCACGCGCCTGCAAACTCGACCCAGCAGTCGTTTCAGCACCTTCCCTCGCCTCCATCGTAGATGTGTCCGGTATGCTCATCTATTTCGGCACCGCCGCCACGATCCTGAACCTGTAAATCGGCGCGACGTAAGAAAAAGCCATTTCTTCGTTTCAGATTTCGTGCTTCGTGCTTATGATTTGGAAATGGACGCCCTAATCAAACACCTCAAAAACGGCGAGGAACTCGGCTCACGGGAAATCCAAGTCGCCGCGAACCTCCTACTCGACGAATCCGTATGCGATGAAAAGAAGCAGCGCCTGCTTTTAGCACTCTCAACGAAAGGAGAATCCCCGGCCGAAATCGCAGGGTTCGTCGAAGTATTTCTCGAGCACGCGGTCGATCCGATGATAGAAAATCTGGAACTCGAAGGCCCCACCCTCGATGTCTGCGGAACAGGCGGCGACAAGCTGAATCTTTTCAACGTATCTACCACCGCGATGTTCATCGCAGCTGCTGCCGGAGCGGCAGTCGTAAAACACGGCAACCGTGGCATCACCTCGAAAAGCGGTGGAGCAGATGTCTTGGAAGCACTCGGAATCCGTATCGACCTCCCGCCGGAAGGTTTTCGCAAATGCATCCAGCAAGCGGGTGTCGGCTTCCTCTTCGCACCAAACTACCATCCGGCCTTCAAGGCAGTTGTTTCTGTCAGGAAAAATCTCGCCGCCGGAGGGCACCGCAGCATTTTCAATCTCATCGGGCCGCTCCTGAATCCCGCCCGCCCGCAGTGCCAACTCGTCGGCGTTTCCGAACGCTCCCTTTGCCCCGCGTTCGCGGAAATTCTCCAACGCCTTGGCAGAGAGAGCGCATGGGTCGTCAGCGGCATTGCTCCTGGCAACCGCGCTGTGGACGAAGTTTCCCTGATGGGCTCCACACTCATCTGCAAGTCTGGTACTTATCAGGATCTCGAAGATGAGGAGATCAATCCGGAGGATTTCGGAATGAGGAAATGCACCGTTGAGGAACTCCAGGGTGGCGATGCGAAAGCAAACGCATCTATCCTAGAAAGCATCCTCTCCGGCAAGGACACTGGCCCGAAGGCGGACATCGTTATCCTCAATGCCGCCGCCGCTCTTGCGTGCGCTGGCCTTGCCGACCACATGGGCGATGCCATCGGAATCGCACGCGAAACGATCTCCTCTGGAGCGGCGCTGGAACGTGTCCGACTACTCCAAAAAGCCTCCGCTAACGCCTAAAGCCAGAGAAGCCCAAAATAAATCAACAAACAAACGGCTTGACGCTGTGGCGATTGCCCTCTTCATTCCGCCGGCCCGCAAAATTTGTGTGTGCCCCTATAATAGGTGAATTGTCTCCAGCTATCTCGTTCCACAGCCGCCAAGCCTGCCATGCCATCCAAAACTTCCGCCAAAAAGTCCGCCGCCAAGAAGATGATCAAAACTGCGTCCAAGGCAAAACCGGTCAAGAAAGCCGCCGCAAAACCGGCAGCCAAAAAAGCCGCCCCAGCAAAGGCGAAGAAAGCAGCTATGCCTGCAGCGAAAAAAGCTACTCCGAAAAAGGTCACATCTAAGGTAAAACCTACTGCCAAAAAGGCTGCGCCTAAGGCAAAACCTGCAGCTAAGAAAACAGCTCCTGCAAAACCGGCCTCGAAAACCAAGGCGACTCCAGCAGCGAAAACTGCGAAGAAAAAAGCCCCAGCTAAAGAAGTGAAGGCAGGAATCAACGCAACTCCGGACAAAGCGAAGAAAACTGCGAAGAAAAAAGCCCCAGCTAAAGAAGTGAAGGCAGGAATCAACGCAACTCCGGACAAAGCGAAGAAAACTCCCAAGCGCCGCATCGACACACCTGAGATCCAAGAAAAGATCCGTGAGCTCATTAAACTTGCCAAGGAGCAGGAGTATCTCACCTACGACGATATCAACGAAATCCTCCCGAACGACCTCGTCGATCCGGAAGATGTAGAGGCCATCATGGATCGACTCCGCAACATGGAGTTCGATATCATCGATGCCTCCGAGGTGGATCGTTACAAGGACAAGAAAAAGGACGAAGGCGACGGCGAGGAAGAAGAAGTCAAGGCCGACCAGAAGCTCGACATCCTAGACGACCCCGTCCGGATGTATCTCAAGCAAATGGGTCAAGTCCCCCTCCTCACACGTGAGCAGGAAGTGGAAATTTCCAAACGAATCGAAGATGCCGAGATCGAGGTTTCCAAAAACCTCCACCAGTTCGGCTTCATCACCGATTGCTATCTCGAACTCGCCGACAAGCTAGTCAAAGGCAAGGAGCGCTTTGACCGTGTGATCCTCGACAAGAAAATCGAGTCCCGTGAGCGCTACATGAAAGGCCTTCCTAAGCTTTGCGACCAGCTCAAGATCCTCCACGAGGAGAATAACAACATTTTCCGCCAACTCTCCGCAAAGAACCCGCGCGGAAAGAAAAAGCTCGAGGAAACCTTCGAGAAAAACCTCGGCACCATGCACCGCATCTACGTCCGCTTCTACTACAAACAGAAGGTCGTAGAAGATTTCTGCGAAGGTGTGGATGATTACATCGAGCGTTTCTGGAAATATTCCCGCCGACTCCAATCCCATCCGGATGATAGCGAGTTCATCAGCAAGATGCGTGAAGTCCAGCAACGTGCATGGCTCAACGACAATACCTTCGAACCGCTCTACTCCAAACTCCGCCAGTGGATGAAATCGGCTCTCAAGGCGAAGACCGAAATGGTCGAGGCCAACCTCCGTCTCGTGATTTCCATCGCCAAGAAATACACCAACCGCGGCCTCTCCTTCCTCGACCTGATTCAGGAAGGAAACATGGGACTGATGAAAGCGGTCGAAAAATTCGAATACCGCCGCGGTTACAAATTCTCAACCTACGCGACATGGTGGATCCGCCAGGCGATCACCCGCTCCATCGCGGATCAGGCACGGACTATCCGTATCCCTGTTCACATGATCGAGACGATCAACAAGCTGATGCGCGTGCAGAAGCAACTCGTCCAAGAATACGGCCGCGAACCTTCCCCGGAAGAAATCGCCGACGAAATTCACCTTCCCGTCGAGCGTGTCCGTGCCGTCCTCAAAATGGCGCAGCAGCCGATTTCCCTCCAGGCACCTGTCGGTGACTCGGACGACACCTCCTTCGGTGACTTCATCGAAGACAAGGCCGCCGACAACCCGATGGAAGAAGCAGGTTTCTCCATGCTCAAGGACAAGATCAAGGACGTCCTCGACACCCTCACCGAGCGCGAGCGCGAGGTATTGGAGCAACGCTTCGGCCTCAAGGACGGCTACAGCCGAACCCTCGAAGAAGTCGGTCGCCAATTCCAGGTGACACGCGAGCGGATTCGTCAAATCGAAGCCAAAGCCCTCCGCAAAATGCGTCACCCCACCCGTATCCGGAAGCTGGAAGGCTTCATCGAGCTGCCGGGAGCTTAAAAACTCACTTCCATCCCATCGACGGAGGTAAGAACAGAGGTAGTTGTCAGCCTATCCCTCTCAGGATAGGCCTGATGAAAAACAAACCAAGACAAGGATTACAACCCTCTATCGCGAGGCGATGGAATGACTGTGTTATTTTCCCTTATGGTTGATCAGGTCGATGCGCTTTGTTTCGTATTTCTCCGAAGTAATTCCGTCCTGCCCACGAGTCACCGCACCACACTGCTTCCTTAGGCCTTATCCTGGAATCCACTCTCAGGTGACCGTTTTTGCTGCCACTGCCGGGCAAAGCCTTCCTCATCGGGGAAAAACTCCTCGAAGCAATCCCGGAAAGCGTCGAAATGTTCTTCAAAATCATCGCTCGCCCCAATCATCGGAGTCAGCCTCGTAGATCTCGATGAAACACGCCGGATCGTCAGCTCGATCCCTTCCAAAGTAGCGTAAGATCCCAGCCAGTCCTGCCGAATCATTCGTTCGCAGATCGCCGGAAATCCATCTACCACCAAAGGAATCCTGTACGACGAAATCTCAGAATAGAATCCCCTGATAAATCCCTCCCGCCCTTTCCCCATCAACGCATGCCACTCAAGGCTCAGGAAATGATCGAAGACAATATCCACCACGATCCCGGCAAAGCGCCTGCGTTCGGGTGCGAGTAGCGCCCGAGCGCGTAGAAACGCGGGATGAGCGTCCGTAAATACATCCACTGCTCTGTGCATCAGAATCCCGTCCACCAGCTCGGCTCCGTATTCCTCCGGAAAGGACGATGGCAGCCCTTTTACAAAATCCCCCAGAAAATTCCCGATCCGAGATTCCGCAGAATCACGAGCGAGAACGATATGACCCAAAAAATTCAATCCCTCACGCTAGCTGCCAACAGCGGGCAATTGAAGTTTAGAATTTCGGAATTCGTGATTAGGGTTCCTCCAGAATGGATCAAATCCTCATCCGCGGTGCCCGCCAGCATCACTTAAAAAACCTCACGGTCGCCATCCCGAAAGGGAAAATCACGGTCATCACTGGCCCTTCCGGATCGGGGAAATCCTCGCTCGCATTCGATACACTATACGCGGAAGGACAGCGGCGTTATGTCGAATCGCTCTCGGTCTACGCTCGTCAGTTCCTCTCGCAACTCGAAAAGCCAGACGTCGATTCCATTGAGGGACTGAACCCCGCCATCGCCATCGAGCAACGCGTCGGCGGTCTCTCGCCCCGCTCCACCGTCGCCTCCGCTACGGAAATCTACGATTACCTCCGCATCCTCTGGGCAGCCGCTGGTGTCCCGCACGATCCCGATACAGGCACGGCGATGACACGCATGGGGCCGTCAGAAATCATCTCCGAACTCTCAGCCCAGCCAGAAGGCTCCAAACTCATCATCCTTGCCGCCGTCCCGGAAGAGGAAACCGCCGAACCCGACCGCCTCCTCGGCGACCTCCAGCGCCAGGGCTTCATCCGCATCCGCCTTAACGGCGAGATCCAGGAAATCACCGAAACCACTCTCGATGGCACCGGCCCCCACCGCATTGAGATCGTCATCGACCGCCTCGTCATCCGCGAAGGCATCGCCTCCCGCCTAGCAGACTCCATCGAGCTAGCGCTCCGCATCTGCGGAGCCGAAGCCAAGGTCCTCCTACAAAAACCCGAGGAAAAGCAATACCGCGAGCTCACCTTCCAAACCTCCTACCGCAACCCGCGCACTGGAGAAATCTTCGGCGACCTCACCCCCCGCCACTTCTCCTTCAACACCCTCGAAGGTGCCTGCCCCACCTGCGAAGGCCTAGGCTGCCCCACCTGCCACCACCTCCGCCTCAAGCGCGAGATCCAACACGTAAAAGTAGCGGCAACCTTCGCTCGCCCCTCCCACAACCCAAGTCTTCCACTGATCACTGATCACTCGGCACTAGCAAACTCAGAATTAGGCATCATGCAATTCTGCCAGCTAGGAATCTCCGAAGCAAAGCAGTGGATCTCCACCCTGAAATCCAGCCCCGCCCCCCTCGGTGACCTAGCCGCCGAAGTAGAAAAACGCCTCACCTTCCTCGAAGACGTCGGCCTCGACTACCTCACCCTCGACCGCTCCTCCGGCACCCTCTCCGGCGGCGAAGTCCAGCGCATCAAGCTAGCCACCCAACTCGGAGCCGGCCTGTCCGGCGTTATCTACGTTCTCGACGAGCCCTCCATCGGCCTTCACTCCAGCGACACCGCCCGCCTCATCACCGCCATCACCCGCCTCCGCGACATCGGAAATACCGTAGTCGTAGTAGAACACGACGAAGACATCATCCGCGCCGCCGACCACCTCATCGACATGGGCCCCGGAGCTGGCCCCACCGGTGGCGAAATCCTAGCCCAAGGCAACCCTCTCACCATCGACTCCCCCACCGGCCAATGGCTGCGCGGCGAGATCCCTAGATTCTCCCCTCCAAAATTCAAAATTCAAAATTCAAAATCTAAAATCACCATAATCGGCGCGCGGGAGCACAACCTCAGCAACCTCACCGTCGAAATCCCCCTCCACCAAGTCGTCGTCATCTCCGGCCCTTCCGGCTCCGGGAAATCGACCCTCATCAACAGCATCCTCGCCAAAGCCCTCGGCAAGCATTTCCACAACTCCAAGAACGAACCCGGCGCGCACGACTCCATCACCGGCCTCGAGCACATCGAGAAATTCGTCTTCTGCGACCAAACCTCCATCGGCCGCTCCCCCCGCTCGAACCCCGCCACCTTTATCGGTGCCTTCGATCTCATCCGCGACCTCTTTTCCAAGCTCCCCCTCGCCAAGCAACGCGGCTATGGCAAAGGCCGTTTCTCCTTCAACGCGAAGGGCGGTCGCTGCGAACGCTGCCAGGGCAACGGCAAGCTCAAGATCGAGATGCACTTCCTCCCCGACGCATGGACCGAGTGCCCCGCCTGCTTGGGAAAACGTTTCAACCGCGAAACCCTGGAAATTACCTACAAAGGAAAATCCATCGCCGACATTCTCGCCATGTCAGTCGCCGAGGCGAAAGCCCACTTCCGCCCCATCCCCAAGCTCTACCGCCTGCTCCACACCATGGACGAATTAGGCCTAGGCTACCTCTCCCTCGGCCAGGCCGGCAACACCCTCTCCGGCGGCGAATCCCAGCGCCTTAAACTCGCCCTCGAAATCGCAAAACCCACCTCCCCCCACACCCTCTACCTCTTCGACGAGCCCACCACCGGCCTCCACTTCGGCGACGTCGAAAAGCTCTTGGCTGCCATCTTCAAGCTCCGCGACGCCGGCCACTCCGTCCTCATCATCGAGCACCACCCCGACATCATCGCCACCGCCGACCACCTCATCACCCTCGGTCCCGGCGGAGGGAAGAACGGTGGAAGACTTCTTTAGCAAGGAGGGGCTGCATTCTGCTGCCCAGCAACCCCGGATATTTCAAATCCCCAATCGCGCGATCAACTCCTCGACCGTCAGCTTGTGGTGAGCTGCCACAGGTTTCAAAACGCCTCCCAGCAAAGTTCCTGTCTTCAACGGCCTGTGATTCGGAACCGTGACATGATGTTTCCCGGCCACTTCGCAAGTTAACCGTATGTGCGATCCGTTCTGCCTCACCGTTTCATAACCAAGGCCACGCAAAGCCTTAACCAGTTCAGCCGCCGAAACATTCCGAGGAACCTTCATACTGCGATGGCCTCGTCCCGCACAAAGTGCAAACGGATCATCCCCGGCATTTCCCCCGCTTCCCCATCATCGAAGTGACAGCGAACCGCATCGCGCACCATTTCCCGCAACTCCTCCTCAGTCTCCCCCTGCGTCGCGATCGCATGACCCAGCGCGACAGCGACAAAACCGCCGTCCGCCTCATCCTCACGCACCTCGAAAATGATCTCCTGCATGGCTGGACTTTCGCACAGACCCAGCTATTCCCGCAAGTAGGAAGGTTTTTTCCTCAATACTCTTCGACGAACCCACCACCGGCCTCCACTTCGACGACGTCGAAAAGCTCTTGGCTGCCATCTTCCGCCTCCGCGACGCCGGCCACTCCGTGCTCATCATTGAGCACCACCCCGACATCATCGCCACCGCCGACCACCTCATCACCCTCGGCCCCGGCGGAGGAAAAAACGGCGGCAGGCTTCTTTAACAA
>CAJJBR010000027.1 GCA_905182475.1 Akkermansiaceae bacterium
GCCATCTGCACCTTTAAAAATCGAGGTAAATTTCAGTGCGGCGGTTGGCACGGCGGCCGTCGGGGTTGTCCTCGCCAGTTTCTGTGACGTTTGGGCGGCGGGGCTGAGAGGCTCCTTTTGCGATGGTGATGATCTGCTCGGGGGCGACGCCTGCGGCGGCGAGAAAGTCGCGGACGGTATCGGCACGGTTGGCGGAGAGAGTGTCGTTGTAATCCTCGGTGCCGAGAGCATCGGTGTGGCCGCTGAGGGTGATTTTCTTGGCGGCATCGCTTTTGAGCATCATACCGACAATCTCTAGCTGGCGGCGGGTGCGGGCGGACATGGAATCCTCATCGAACTCGAAATAGAGAGCCAAGGTTTCGCCACCAGCAGGATTTTTCACGAGCGGGGAGTAATAGACATCGCCGCCAGCAACGCGGTTTGCGTAATCGGCGAGGAGATCGGCGAGGTTAATTTCGGAGACGATCCAGTTGGCTGGAGCGGGGGGTTGGCGGAGGTGGAGGGCGAACTGGGCGCTCTGCTGGCCATCACTGGTCTCGACGTTAGCAAGGTAGCCTACGGTGTCCTCACGCTTAAACATGGCGCGGAGGGGCTTTGAGGAGCGCATGCGATACTCTCCCTCCTCGAAGAGGATGCAGAGGGCAGCGATTTTTGCGTCGGAGACTTCTTTGGAATCGACGAAGTCGCGGGCGAACTCGAAATCCTGTTTTAAGACGGCTTGGAGGAAAGCATCGGCGACACCGAGGGAATCTGCGAGGACGGCCTTGGGGATGGGCTTGCCGGGAGCAGGTGGGAGGACCATTTTCTCGACCTTCCATTTGCCGCCGACTTTCCGAAGGTCGAAAAAGATGCGGTCGCGGCCGGCTTCGCGGTTGTCGAGCTCGATGGCCCAGCGGGCGAGGCGGTTCAGTTCCAGCTCGCCGATTTCGCGGACACCACCTGGGCGGCGAAGGAGAAGGGGTTGATTTTTGGCGAGGGCTTGAAGTTCCGCGAGGGTGGCGGAATCTAACGCATCCTTACCAATGAGTTTGGAAACGGCTGCCATATCACCTTTTTCGAGGGCTTCTCCGATGCGGGTGAGGAGATCGGCTGGGTCTGCTGAGGAGAAGCCTACGCCGAGGGTTTCGAGAACTTCCTCTGGGGTTTCGGGAACCAGTGGCTGGTCGAGGCCTTCGATGGGATCTGGGATTTCGGCGATTTGCTCAGGGATTTCTTTTGGCTGAGGTTTGACGGTAGGTTTCTCCGAGCCGGGCTTGAGGACGAGCAGGACGACGGCAATAGCGGCAAGGATCGCAGCTAGGCCGAGGAAGAAGTAGGGGACTTTGTTGGTCATAAAGCGGGAAACTTTAAATTTTAAACTCTAAACCGCAATTAAAAGGCCGGTGATAGTCTCGAGGATGATTACGGAATGAAAAGGGTGGTTCGATCATTTTCTCTTGATTCCTTAGTATTTCAATAACCCAATCTCCTAATCCCTCTTTCATTTCCTCATTTCCCGGAGGGTGCTGGGAGGCTCACGCGGAGTCGTTGCCCGTCGCGTAGGATGAAAAGGCTGGTGGATTGGACGGCGGCGGAGGCAGCGAGGTGGAGGTAGAATTCGTTGGGGTTGGTAATCGGCGAGTTGTTGAGAGCGACGATGAGGTCGTTGGCCTTGAGGATGCCGGAGGCGCTGCCTTCCGCAAGAATCCGTGTGACGACTACGCCACGGACATTCCCTGCGCTTTTCTCGGTGGTGAGATTGCGAACTTCCACGCCGACACCGAGTAGGATTTCTATATTGTTTTTCGAAGGGGTTTTCGGGGGGATTTCCCTGTAGATGGGCGGGGAGGTAGCCTCGGTAATGGTGGTGGTAAGTTCCATTTTCTTGCCCTCGCGCCAGATGCCGATTTTTACTTTTTCACCGATTTTCGTGCGCTGGACGTGTGTGATGAGTTGGTGGGTGTGGCGGATGGACTTGCCGTCGTAAGACTGGACAATGTCGTTCGGGATCAGCCCTGCAGCCTCAGCAGGAGAGTTCGGGGTGATTCCGAGCACTGCGGAACCGGCGGTGTCCTGATAGCCAAGCTCCGCGCGGACGGTGGGATCGAGATCACGCATCTGAACTCCGAGGAACCCACGTATGGGGCGGCCTCGCTCAATGATCTGTTTGAGTGCCTCGCGGACATCGTTTGAAGGAATGGAAAAGCCGACACCTTGGAAGCTAGGATTTTCCTTATCGACGCTGAAAATGGCGGCGTTGATCCCGATAATTTCACCGGTGAGGTTTACCAGCGGACCACCGGAGTTTCCCGGGTTGATGGCGGCATCGGTTTGGAAAAGGTCACGCTGGTTGTCTGCGAGCGAGCGTTCTTTTGCGGAAATGATTCCCTGGGTGACGGTTTCCCCTAGGCCAAAAGGGTTTCCGACGGCGAATACGAGCTGGCCGACCTCGACCAATGAGGAATCTCCGAGCTTGAGAGGAACGAATTTTTCCTTCGAATCTACCTTGATGATGGCGATGTCCAGGAGCGGATCTTCGCCAACGAGCGAGGCGTTGTAAGTTTTCCCACCGTGGAGGGTGATGCGGATCTGGTTTTGTCCGGCGATGACGTGGTGGTTCGTGATGATATGACCCTCCTCACTGACGATGACGCCGGAGCCTTGCCCTTGAGTCGGGTAGTTCCGAATGCGATAACCGCCCCGGAAATCGAGGAGCTTCTCGGTGCGCTCGCCGACGGTGTCGATACTGACGACAGAAGGGACTACCGCCTTGGTGAGGCGTGCGTATTCCTCATTGAGCCGTGAGAGCATTTCCACATCGCTGATGTCCAGTGCGGATGTGCGGGAAGGGGTGAACGCCTCCACACGGTGGGTTTTCTCCTTTTGTAGGAAATTCGGGAGGAAAGCGCTAAAATCGCCCCCGGAACGCCATGTCCGGATCGCGGTGACCAGGAAAAAGAAGACGACGAAAACAAAGAGCAGCGCCAGGAAGCGTTTGATAGCTGGGAGCATGGGGTGGGGTGAAGGTTGGGGAAAGATGGCAGAATTCCGATAATTTCCAAGAGAGGAAGATAAAATGCAGATTTGAAATTTGAGATTAGGGGCTTGGGGGAGTTGAGTAAGATTTGGAATGACCACAAGACTCGGAAAAAACAGAGGCCAAATTTCGCGTTTCAGTTGGTTTCAGGTTATCGATTCCCAGAATGAGTTTTAGTTGGCGAACTTCTGTTCCCTGGTGGTGAATTTGTTCTCTGAATTCGCGTTGAAAATCCCGGAGCAAAGTTGTCCGATTGGGCGTCCAATTGTCAGCAAACGGCGCGCCTCTTTATGACTATGTGATTTTTTGACCTTATAAGATCATCATCATAATAGTGTGTATAAGGTCGAAAAAGGGCTGTTCCTCAGCAGAGCTACGGGCGTTCCACGGGAATGATAACCTGGGTGGTAGTGAAGGCGGCAGAGGTATAAGGCTGGATACTTTGGGTAGCTAAAATGGATCCTCGCGGCTTATCACGACTTATTGGAGCTTTATTCACAGCTTGTTGGGGGTGAAGATTGCGGGGTTGAAACGTGCCATTATCACAGGAGGAACCGGGGGACTCGGGAATGCCATTGCGGGAAAATTCCGTGAGGCGGGCTGGGAGGTGGTTTGTCTCGGGAGCAAGGACTTGGATCTCTCGGATAGCGAGGCCGTGACACGGTTTTTCGCTAGAACCGAATGCGATCTGCTGGTCTGTGCGGCTGGAATCATTCGCGATCAGCCTGTATCAAGGATGGAGGAATGCGAGTGGGATGATGTTTTTCAGGTGAATTTTTCTGCATCCGCTCGTTGTGCGGAGGCTGCAATGCCCGGGATGGCGAAACGCGGGGGAGGCCACGTGGTTTTCATCTCTAGCTACGCGGCAGTACATCCGGCTGTTGGGCAGGCAGCCTATGCTACGGCGAAGGCTGCTCTCCTCGGTCTGACCAAGGGTCTGGCAGCGGAGTATGGCGGGAAGGGGTTACGGGTGAATGCTGTATTGCCTGGCTTTTTGGAAACGCCAATGACCGAAGCAGTTTCCCCGAAGCGTAAGAAAATCGTCCGCAAACTCCACATGCTTGGTGAATTCAATACCGTAATTGCGGCTGCGGATTTCATCTGGTTTCTAGAGGAGCGGATGCCGCATACCTCCGGGCAGTCGTTTTCACTGGATAGCCGTCTGTGAGTTTTTTAAAGAATCAATCCGATGTTCTTGACAGGTCGTGCGAATCTATGCTCTTTTCCCCGCCCGCAGCATCGCTGCCAATGCACCCGTAGCTCAGCTGGATAGAGCGCCTGACTACGAATCAGGAGGCCAGGGGTTCGAATCCCTTCGGGTGTACCACTTTCAAAGCCTCGTAATCAAAGGATTACGGGGCTTTTTTTGTAAGTTCCTCGAAAAAAACTTCCTGATTGCAGGAAAATGCGGGTTTTAACAGGCTTGGATTGCAGGAAGTGCCGCGGGAAATTTTTTTACGAGTGGGGATTTACCGCAGTGATGGCGATCCCGGTGATGTGGTTTTCCTGTAACGGTCTATTGCTGAAAAGTGGTCGATTCAAAATCCGTCGTCTTGGCACCCCCCGTACGCGGCTGCGTGGTTTTCGAAAAGTGATCGCTGCTGTAGTCGCCCCGGACGATCTCGCCGTATTCGAGGCTCAGTCCGTCATCCTCGGAGAGAGTCATTGTCTTCCACTCTCTCCCTTCGCTGTGGGAGCTGCTGAGAGTCAGTATGCCGGTGTATTCTGCGTGATGCTCGGGAAGCCGTTCCAAGAGCCATAGGATCGCACCGAGGTTCATCATGTCTTGGGCAGGTAGACTGCGATTTTTAACGGCACCCCTGACGGTCTCCATCAGTTTAGCCTGAATCATCGAGCATTCGCCGTGATCGAATTGTAGGCGAGGTATCCCGTCCGGCTCGTCGTCGAAATCTTCTTCATCCTCTACCGAAACCACCGCCCATTTCAGATCCGGCAACAAGATCGAGTGCCAACCCTCCGCTACGACAATCGCAGCGTCGTAGTCCATTGGGGAGATGGGAAAAGGGAAGCGGATGCTTCGTTGAGAGAGTTTCCGCGCCCCCAAGGATTGAACCGTGATTTTTCATCACGCCACCGCCTCTTCCAAAACCTCGGGGTGTTTGAGGGCGCTCTACTTCATTTTCCTCACCACCCTGTCAGGTATCATGATTCAACATGCTGGCCTACGCGTGCTTCGCTGATCCAAGTGTAGAGGATAACCCACATGGCTAGGGCCAGGGCGAAGAGCGGGATTTGAAGAAGCGGCGGTAGGGAGTAGAGGATCGTAACAATTGGGATCCAGATACCCCATGTTGCAAAGAGGATGGGGACAATCACATCGCGATAGTATTTCCGCGTGAGGAAACGACCGAGATTCTTGAAGCTGTAACCGGAGTTTTTCCAGTCGTAGCACCATGCACCACTTGGGGCAGCCCACAACGGATTGAAAATAAACTGATCTACTAGAACCTTCGTAGCAACTACGGAGAAGGTGATCTCGGTGCCGAACCACTCCGTCTGGTTCCGGTAAAAAAGATCCACGCCCATTCCGGTGCAGCCCCAGAATGGGATGGTGAAAAGGAGGTTGGCGAAGTTGGTGCGGAAAATACGTCTTTTTTGAAAAACCAGGATCCGCATGATTTCCGGGATGAACGCACCTGCGATGACGGATGCGAGCGCCGAGTATCCGTATCCCCATGCTTCTTTCAGCTCCCCGAGGTGCCCGAGCCAGCGGGTGGTGGGCGGGTAGAAATAGTAGCCGAGTACCAAGGCTAGCATAACGCCCTGAACGATGAGCGCGGGGATGAAGTTCGCCCGTGCAGCCCGGATACCCGCCATCCACGGGGCTTCACGTTTGGGGGGTGCTAGGGCGCGGCTCATTGACGCGAACCTGCTTTCCTTGGAGTCGCTTTACAAGGGCATATCGGAGTCCTAAACGTTGTGTGCGAAATGAGTGATCCTAGAACTACAATCCTGCTGGATAAGATCATGGCCTTCGAATTGGATGCCGAGGAGGCGCAATTGCCTTTCACTAGCCGCTTGGCAAGGGAACAAGGCTGGACTCATGTGTTCGCAGGAAGAGTGGTTGTGGAATACAAACGCTTCGTTGCCCTTGCGATGGTGGCAGGTCATCCCGTGACGCCTTCTGAAGAGGTCGATCAGGCATGGCATCTCCACATGGTTTATACGAAGAGTTACTGGCATGGCTTTTGCCGGGATGTACTTGGTCGTGAGCTACACCACATGCCCACGGTTGGCGGATCCGATGAAAACGGGAAATTTGAAGACTGGTATGAAAAGACCTTGGAGAGCTATCGGCGGGTTTTTCAGGACGAACCTCCAACAGATATCTGGCCTTCCGTTCGGAAACGGTTCGCGACTGCGGGCTGCGGACGATGGGTGGATACGTCGAAATTCTGGCTCGTTGCAAAGCCATTTTCCTGATAGGTTTTCACAGAATTTTATGACTGTGTTGGCTACGTCTATATTTGATTGGAAGGGTCCTGATTTTCTTGGGCTCTATGCAGTTGCATTTTTCTTCGCCCTTGCGTGGTCGGTCTGGCGGCGTTTCCGGGCGAACAAGAAATTTGCCCATCCTGATGCGCTGCAAGTGGAATTGACCGATCCTTATGACATGGCTTTTCTAGCAGGTGGCACGTCGCGTTGCAGCCAGGTGGCGGTGGTTAAGCTACTCAAAGTTGGCTCCGTCGAATGGGTGAAAACGAAGATCCTTAAAGAGAGTCGGCTTGTAGCCAAGGGGCAGGCGTATCCTGATTTCCATGAGATCGAGCGCACGCTTTTTTCTTCCATCCTCGGTTACGGAAAGAAAGGAATGCCGCTCGCCAGCGTGTCTCAGCTCGTCGCAACACGGGTTTCTGGTATCGAGTCGAAACTGGCTAAGCTTGGACTGCGCCCGACTTCTTCAGAAGGAAGCGGACGTGTCTGTTTCATTGCCCTGCCCATGTTGGTGTTGGTTCTTGTCGGCCTAGTGAAAGTTGCGGTTGGCGTTTCGCGCGACAAGCCGGTCTTGTTTCTTTGTCTTATGATTGGGGTTACGTTGCTCGCCTGTATTGGGGTTACCGTAGCTAGGAAGAAGCTTACCTCGGAGGGTGAAGAAGTTCTTGCTCGCTTGCGAGACAGGGCATCCAGCTACGGGAACGGATCTAACCACCTTCCCGGAACCATGTGCTCTGTTGCACTTCTCGGAATTTCTGGGATGGCCTACGATGAAAGTCTTGCTGGTCTTGATACCACACTGAAAAAGGAAATTTCACAGATGGGTAATTCTTCCTCCTCATCGGGCTGTGGCAGTTCGGGTTGTTCGAGTGGCTGTGGATCCGGCTGTGGAGGATGCGGCGGTGACTGAGGCGAAAAGGGTTGCGACCTACGTATCTGGGTGGCGTGATAGCGACTCATGAGACTCGCTAAAATTTCTGGAATACTGACGGCGGGCTTTCCGCTTTGGCTGATCCTTGGCTGCGCCTGGGCATGGTTCCAGCCAGCTGCGTGGGTTTGGTTCCAGCCATGGATTGCCCCAGCTCTGGGAGTGGTGATGCTTGGGATGGGTCTTACCCTGCGCTTCTCCGACTTTTCCTCAGTTTTGAAAGAACCGAAGCGGATTGCTCTCGGGGTGTTTGCTCAGTTCGTGATCATGCCTCTGGTCGGCTGGGGTCTTGCGAAAGCATTTGATCTGGAGGCCGGCCTCGCCCTCGGTCTAGTCCTCGTCGCCTGCTGCCCGGGCGGGACAGTCTCAAACGTGATCTGTCATCTCGCGAAGGCAAGCGTCCCTCTTAGTGTGCTGATGACCATGTGTTCTACTATTACTGCAGTAGTTGCGACACCTTTACTCACTAGTTGGCTGGCTGGAGCATGGATGCCTGTCGATGCCTGGGGCCTTTTCAAATCCATGGTCATTGTCGTGCTCCTCCCGCTGGTCCTCGGGATCACGGTGAACTCCCTGCTCGGCCGGATAAGGAACCCGGCCAAAGTCCGCACATGGATCGATGCCCTTGGGCCTCTTGTAAGTGCTCTTGTCGTAGTTGCGATCGTCGGGTGCATCGTAGCTGGGAAAAAGGATGAGATCGCCGCTGCAGCGGGCTGGTTATTCCTCTCCGTATTTCTCCTTCACACCATTGGTTTTCTGCTCGGTTACTTCTTTGCAAAGCTCGCCGGCTGTCCCGAAAGTCTCCGCCGGACTATATCCATAGAAGTGGGTATGCAGAACAGCGGTCTAGGTGCGGCGCTGGCCACCAAACATTTTCCAAGCATCGCCCTCGCTCCCGTGCCTGCGGCGATCTCCGCAGTCATCCACAGTCTTATCGGCAGCACTCTTGCGGCTTGGTGGCGGAGAAAAGGCTCCAACTCCTAATTTAGGAGAAACTAGGTGCAAATTAGGAGTTGGGTCACAACTCCTTTATTCTAAGCATGATACTCTTGGATGCTCTTCACCGTTAGTTCGTTTTCCTTGAGGGAGCGGATGCCTTTTACGGTGGCTTCGGCGGCGGCCATGTTGGTGGCGTAGGAGATCTTTTGGGCGATGGCGGTGGAGCGGATCAGGATTTCATCGGCGCGGGACTCGTGGGTCGCGGGGGTGTTGATGAGGTAGTTGATCTCGTTGTTTTTCATCATGTCGATGATGTTCGGGCGCGCTTGCTCGAGGACTTTGTAAACTCGTTCCGCAGGGATGCCAGCCTCGGCGAGTTTCGCGAGGGTGCCGCCGGTGGAGATGATTTTGAAGCCGAGTTCGTGAAGATCGCGGGCGACGGCGACGGCGCGTTCCTTGTCCAAATCGGAGACGGAGAGAAAGATGGTGCCTTCTTTTGGGAGCGGGTTAAAGGCAGCCATCTGGGATTTCGCATAGGCCATGCCCCAGTCCTTATCGATGCCCATGACCTCGCCGGTGGATTTCATTTCGGGGCCGAGGACGATGTCGATTCCTGGGAAGCGGTTCCATGGGAAGACTGCTTCCTTCACGGAGAAATGGGTTGGGTGGATGGTCTGGGTGTAGCCCATGTCGGCGAGTTTTTCACCGACCATAATTTTCGCGGCGAGCTTGGCGAGTGAGACACCGGTGGCTTTGGAAACGAAAGGCACGGTGCGGGAGGCGCGCGGGTTGACTTCGATGACGTATAGTTCTTCGTTTTTCACGGCGAACTGGATGTTCATCAAGCCACGCACTTCGAGCTCTTGGGCGAGGTCTTTGGCAGCCTTGTCGATCTTGACCTTGATTTCATCGGAGATGGAGAATGCAGGGATGCCGCAGGCGGAGTCTCCGGAGTGGATGCCTGCCTGCTCGATATGCTGCATGATCGCGCCGACGACGGATGTCTCGCCATCGCTGATGCAATCGACGTCGATCTCGACAGCGTTGTCGAGGAAACGATCCACGAGGACTGGGCGTTCGGGTGAGGCGGTAACTGCCTCGCGCATGTAGGTGGAGAGCTCTGAGTCAGAGTAAACGATCATCATCGCGCGGCCTCCGAGGACGAAGGAGGGGCGGACGAGAACAGGGTACCCGATGCGGTTGGCAACTTCGATAGCTTCTGCTTCGTTGGTGGCGGTGCCTGCTTCGGCCTGTTTGAGACCCAGTTTGTCGAGCAGAGCGGAGAAGAATTTCCTGTCCTCAGCGAGTTCGATGTTTTTTGGCGAGGTGCCTATGATGGGAACGCCGTGGCGCTCGAGGTCTGCGGCGAGGTTGAGCGGGGTTTGTCCGCCGAACTGGACGATGACGCCGTGAGGTTTTTCCTGGTCGCAGATGTTGAGGACATCCTCAAGGGTGAGTGGCTCGAAGAAGAGTTTGTCCGAGGTATCGTAGTCGGTGGATACGGTCTCGGGGTTTGAGTTCACCATGATGGTCTCGTATCCGAGCTCTTTTAGAGCGAAGGCAGCGTGGACGCAGCAGTAGTCGAATTCGATGCCCTGGCCGATGCGATTGGGGCCACCACCGAGGATGATGATCTTCTTTTTGTCGGAAGCGCGGGCTTCGTTTTCATCTCCGTAGGTGGAGTAGAAATACGGGGTGAAGGCCTCGAATTCTGCGGCGCAGGTATCGACTAGGCGGTAGGTGGGTATGATGCCTTTGGCTTTGCGCTCGGCGCGGACATCGTCTTCGTGGGTTCCTTTGGCTTTCGCGATCTGGCGGTCGGAGAAACCGAGCTTCTTGGCTTGTTTGAGATCGAGGCTGTCGAGGTTCTGGCCTTCCTCGGCAATCTGCTGCAGGTGGCGGAGGAACCATGGATCGATGTTCGTCGCATCGAAAATCTCCTCAAGAGTCCAGCCGTTGACGAAAGCGGTTTGGAGCCAGAAAATGCGTTCCGCATTCGGGATCTGGAGTTTTCTGGTGATCTCGTCTTTGGTCGGTGCTTGTGGATCGTTCTTGTCGAAGCCAAAGCCCCAGCGGCCTGTCTCTAGGGAGCGAAGGCATTTCTGCATGGATTCCTTGAAGGTGCGGCCAATGGACATGGCCTCGCCGACGGACTTCATGGAAGTGGTAAGAACTGCGTTTGCAGTAGGAAATTTCTCGAAGGTGAAGCGCGGGATCTTGGTGACAACGTAGTCGATGGTCGGCTCAAATGAGGCCGGTGTTTTACGGGTGATGTCGTTCGGAAGTTCGTCGAGGGTGTATCCGATGGCGAGTTTCGCGGCGATCTTGGCGATGGGGAAGCCGGTGGCTTTCGAGGCGAGCGCGGAGGATCGGGAAACGCGCGGATTCATCTCGATGACGATCATGCGGCCGGTCTTGGGGCAGGTGGCGAACTGGATGTTGGAGCCGCCCGTTTCCACCCCGATTTCGCGGATCACGGCGAAGGAGGCGTCCCGCATGACCTGATATTCGCGGTCGGTGAGGGTCTGGATGGGAGCGACGGTGATGGAATCTCCGGTGTGGACGCCCATTGGGTCGAGGTTTTCGATTGAGCAGATGACTACGCAGTTGTCCGCGCAGTCACGCATGACTTCCATTTCGAATTCCTTCCAACCGAGGAGCGACTCATCGATGAGGACTTCGGAAACCGGCGAGAGGTCAAGACCGCGGTGGACGATTTGCTCGAACTCCTCTTTGTTGTAAGCAATACCTCCGCCTTGGCCGCCGAGGGTGAAGGCGGGGCGAACGATGAGCGGTAAGGTGCCGATTTCTGCGGCGACTTCGCGGGCTTGCTCCTTGGTGCGGGCGATTCCGGAGCGCGGCATGTCGAGGCCGATTTTCTCCATGGCCTCTTTGAAAAGGTGGCGATCCTCGCCCTTGTCGATGGCCTCGGCGTTGGCTCCGATCATTTTCACGCCGTACTTGTCGAGGGTGCCTGCTTTGAAGAGGTCCATCGAGGTGTTCAGCGCCGTCTGGCCACCGAGAGTCGGGAGGAGGGCGTCCGGTTTTTCGCGGATGATAATTTTCTCAACGATCTCCGGAGTGATGGGCTCAATGTAGGTACGGTGGGCGAACTCCGGATCGGTCATGATCGTCGCGGGGTTCGAATTCACGAGTATGACCTCGTAGCCTTCTTCTTTGAGGGCTTTGCAAGCTTGGACTCCAGAGTAGTCGAATTCGCAGCCTTGGCCGATGACGATGGGGCCGGAGCCGATAACGAGAATTTTCCTGATCGAGGTGTTTTTTGGCATGTGCGCGCGTATGTTGCTTAAACTTTCAGGGGTGTGACAGGGGAAGCCCGGGTTGTAAAGCGGTGATGAGAAAATCGACCTAGTCCTGGGATGTGGGTTCCTTCTGCTAGGAAAGCTCGGAGAGTTTGTGGTTCATCTGGATCGAGTTCCGCAGAGCCCGCATCACATCAATCATGCCGCGATATTCATCGGTTGCCTTTGCGCACGCAGGATCATTGGCTGTATGGCGGCTGACGTGGCGGCCGATTTCTGAATAAAGCTGGCGCATCTGAGTGTCCAAAAGACCGATCTCGGCGCGGTGGGTGGACATTTCCTGGTTGGCATCGCCGATGTGCTGGAAGGCTTCGGATGCTTTTCCGCGCCTTTCCTTTTTTCGGGCAAGGATATCCGCATCGAAGGCGTCGATCCGTGCGTCGCCCTTTGCGATTTTTGCTGCCACGATCTTCCGTTCTGCTTTGAGGCTGGTGAAATCCTTTTTTAGCTGGATTAGCAGAGCGCTTGTTTCTTCAAGAACATCGGGCGTATCGTTACCTTCCTTTTTAAGGACTTCCCGCTTGATTTTTATCCCGTCGTGACTGCGGCGAATTTCGCGTGCCTGTGCGACGACCGTGTCGCGCTCGCGTGCCAGTTCCTCTAGCTCGTCTAGGACTCTCTTACGCTCCTCGATGAGATCCTGGTATGGCTCAGCAGTAACTCCGAGAAGGCTCGCCCGCTCTTCGTAGGCTTTTTCGAGTTCACTTTGGCAAACGTCGAGATCCTTGGCGACGCGATCACGCTCGGAAATCAGTTTCCGCAGGTTCCAATATTCCACGGATAGGGCGTCGATGTTTTCGACCTTTTTCCAGATGGTTTCGCCGAGATAAGCCTCGGCTTCCTTGAGCAAATGCATCTCCCCTGCGGCATCGCCCATGCGGACGTTCTTGCGGGCGTAGCCGAAGACGAGGCCGAAGCGGCATAGGAGGTATCTGGTGGAGGTCATACAGCCAAACTACTTCTTTAGGAGCGACTTCAGGTGGTCGATCACGCCCATATCTTCTAGGGTCGTGACATTTCCTGAAATGGTGCCGGTGGTTACCAACTCTTTCAACAAGCGCCGGATGATTTTCCCGGAACGGGTTTTTGGCAAGCCGGGAGTGAAATGGATGTCATCCGGTTTGGCGATTGCGCCAATCACTGTGCCGACATGGTTGCGGAGTTCCTTCTCCAATTCCGGCGAAGATTCGTGCCCTTGCTTGAGGGTAACGAAAACGGCAACAGCCTGTCCTTTAAGTTCATGAGGTCTGCCGACTGCAGCGGCTTCGGCGACGGCCGGGTGGGAGACGAGGGCGGACTCGATCTCCGCTGTACCGAGGCGGTGGCCGGATACGTTAAGAACGTCGTCAAGGCGACCGATGATCCAGAAGTTACCCTTCTTGTCGCGCTTCGCGCCATCACCTGCCGTGTAGAGGCCGGGATAGTCCGCGAAATAGGTTTTCTTGAAACGGGCTTTGTCTCCGTAAATCGTGCGGGTCATTGAAGGCCATGGCTTGCGGATTACGAGGCGACCCGGGACTCCCGGAAGGCATTCTTTTCCTTCGTCGTCAAGAATCGCGGCGTCGATCCCGAAGAACGGGCGTGTTGCGGTGCCGGGGATACACGGGGTTGCGCCCGGGATTGGGGAAATGAGGATGGCTCCCGTCTCGGTCTGCCACCAGGTATCGACGATGGGGCAGCGGCCTCCGCCGATTTTCTCGTGATACCAGTGCCATGCCTCCGGGTTGATCGGCTCGCCGACGGAGCCGAGGAGGCGGAGGGAGGAAAGGTCGTATTTTTCAGGAAACTCATCGCCCGCTTTGATGAACGCGCGGATTGCGGTGGGGGCGGTGTAAAGAATGGAAACGCGGTGCTCCTCAATGATTTTCCAAAAGCGTCCCCAGTCCGGCTCGTTCGGTGCGCCCTCATACATGACTTGGGTGACGCCGTTGGCGAGCGGGCCGTAAACGATGTAGGAGTGACCAGTGATCCAGCCGACATCCGCCGTGCACCAGTATACGTCATCGTCGCGCATATCGAAGATGTATTTGCAGGTGGAGTAGGTGCCGGTGAGGTAACCGCCGGAGGTATGGAGGATGCCTTTTGGTTTTCCGGTGGAGCCTGAGGTGTAGAGAATGAAAAGTGGGTGCTCGGAATCGAAGCCTTTCGGTTCGTGTTTTGCGGAGGCGTCTTCGGTTTCTTCGTGCCACCAGTGGTCACGCCCGGACTTCATGGAAACTTCATTCTCAGTGCGTTTGACCACGAAGATGTGTTCGATTTTGTCGTATTTCTTGAGAGCCTCATCGACCACGGGTTTCAGGGCGACGACTTTTCCGCGTCTCCAGCCACCGTCTGCGGTGACAATTGCAGTCGCGCCGGAGTCCTCAAGGCGATCCAAGATGGACTCTGCAGCAAAGCCGCCGAAGACCACGTTGTGAACTGCGCCGATACGTGCACAGGCAAGCATCGCGACAGCCGCCTCGGGAATCATCGGCATGTAGATCAGGACGCGGTCTTTCGATTTCACGCCGCGTGCGAGCAGGACGTTGGCAAACTTGCAGACCTCGCGGTGGAGCTGTGCGTAGGTGATCGTGCGTTTGTCGCCCGGCTCGCCTTCCCAAATGATCGCTGCCTTGTTTGCGCGCGCGCCTGTGGCATGTCGGTCAACGCAGTTTTCAGCGACATTGATTTTCCCGTCGATGAACCATTTCGCATCCGGTGCCTTCCACTTGAGAACTTTCGAAAACGGTTTTTGCCATGTGAGCTCCTTCGCTTCCTTCGCCCAGAATTTCTCGGGCTTGTCGATCGAGTGTTTGTAGAGCCTCTCGTAGGCAGCCATTGAAGGGATTCGAGCCTTTTTCGAAAACTCTTTAGAAGGCTTATGAACGGCAACCAGCTCGGCTGCATGGTCTGAGGATACCTTTGAGGGCCTTATGGATTTTTTTGAACTCATAGTCTTATCTTCCGGAAAGTTAGAGAGCGATTCACTCCGGGGCAATGGTGAAAACGTCAACGGCCAGATCAAGAAACGCACCCGCGTCGTCGGCCCCTTCGCTAGTAATTGAAACAAAAGTAGGGTCGGTGGGACTTCAGAGCCAACGACCAAAGCATTCTGAGGAGTTATCCTTTTCAGGGTTCTCTAATCCCAATGCTGTCGTCTCTCAGGCGCTGACAGATCCTGGGCTTTCGGGAAGCCCCTGATTTTCAGATAGCGGGTGAACTGGTGATCCAGAGCGATTGCCTTGCGGCTAGTGATGGCGGATGGCTTGGCCGGGATCTCCTTTTAATCCGTAGATTGAAGACCGTAAACGAACCACGAAACCCATGAAAACCACCGAAACAATGAAAACCACGAGAACCCACCTCTTCGCCCTGCTCGCCCTTGGGCTGGCGCCCACCTTTGCCAATGCAGCCGTCCTAGAATACGTAAGCGGCGATTGGGATAGTACAGCTGTGAGTTGGACCAATGCTGGCAATCCTGCTGCAAGGACTGCTGAAAATCTAGGGAAGCCGTTAAAAACTAGCGGGAAATGTGATTTTGCGAGGACTCGAATGGCAGGAGCCAGCCGAGAAAGCGTAGCTGCCGCGTCTCGCGGCAGGCCGTGCAAGCCCCGTCTCGGGGCGAAACCGTAGCTGGCGCATCCTGCGTCAGGCTATTAGTGAGGAATCCTGCCTCCCTGAGCTCTTCAGCGAGCACAAATAATGGCCTACAATTGCCCCGGCCTGAAGACCTTCGTAAGTCACTAAATATAAAGTAGGGCCGGTGGGACTTGAACCCACGACCAAAGGATTATGAGTCCCCTGCTCTAACCAACTGAGCTACAGCCCCCTTTCGCGCGGTGAGGCGCGGGCAAGCTTTGTCCTGTGGGGCACTGGGTTGCAAGGCTAAGTTGGTATCCTGCAGGAAAGGAAGTAAGTTGCCTGAATGGGAAGAATACCGGGCTAGGGGCGGGAGCATGGCCTTGATTTCCAGTTCCAGTGGCTCCGGCAAGTCCCGTATGGTGAATTCAAATTCGGAGGCGTTTCGAACCTTTGCTGAGCGGTCATTCGAGCAACTTCCGCAAAGTCACGGTGATCTCCTCGCGGGACAGCAAGCTTGCGGCCACCGCCAGGGTGAGGTTTTCCCAGTCCTCGCTGTCGGGCGCGGTTTGGTATCCGTTGATCTGGAGAAACACGAGGCCCGCGCCGAGCGCCACGCGTTTGTTCCCGTCGATGAATGGGTGATTACTACAAAGATAGTAGAGATAGGCGGCGGCCACTTCGACTGTATCGGAAAAAGTAGACACGCCTCCAAAGGAAGCCTGCGGTGCAGCGACTGCGGATTCCAGTAGCATCGGTTCACGCAGACCGTCGGAACCTCCGAACATGGTGATTGCGGTCGCATGGATTTCCATCACCTGACCCACGGTCAGGTGATGGCACGAGTTCGGATCGCAATTCATGCCAGGCGTTGCATGGTCTGGGCATACCGCTTCATCACATCCTCGATCGCATCGCTGACCTCGGCGTTTTTCCGCTTCGGATCAAGAGGAGTCAGGGTGATCGCACCAGTGGAGTGGATTTCCAGATTTACCTCATCCCCCGCTCTGAGACGCGCCAATTCCATCACCGTGGAGTCGAAAATGATCCCGTGCGAATTCCCGATCTTTGAAATCTTCTTCTTCATACGTAAAACATACGTATAACGTCCCGATCTGTCAAATCCCATCCCACCCATGAACCGGCCCTATTTCTCCTACGCCGGAGGCCGCGTCCGCCATGCGCCGATTGAAGTCAGCGCTCTGTTTTCGGATGCGATTTTACGAAATCGATGTTTGCCTTCACCTGTGGGACACTGTCGTTCCAGTCGTTTTCGTGCTCGATGGAGATATGGCCGTCGAATTTTTGCTTTTTTAGTTCTTCTAGGCAGGCAGCGACATCGACGACTCCAGTGCCGGCAACGACGACCTCGGACTTGCCCATTTTCGCCTTGTCCTTGAGGTGGACGCTGACGACGCGGCCGTCGAGGATGCGCAGGCACTCGACGGGGACGAGGTTGGAGGTGCACCAGTGGCCGAGGTCGGCGCAGGCGCCGACGCGCTTGTCGCGGCTTTCGACGACGCCTAGGATGTAAAGGGGGTTCCAGACCTTGTATTTCGGGTTGCTCATGGAGCCGCCGTGTTCGTGGAAAGCGACCTTGATGTCGGTGCGGATCGCGGCGGCCTCCCATGCGACGATCTGCTCGGTGGACTCGGTGCAGACGGCGTAGAGCCCCATCTTTTTCGCGAAATCCATGATGGAGTTCACTTCATCGGCGTTGTTTGCTTTGATGACACCGTAGTTGACGGCGTGGACCTCTTGGCGTTTGCACTCGGCGAGAAGCTCTTTCATGGCTTCCTCCGGCATGGTGTGGTGGATCTTCACCTTGGAGTCCGGCTTCATTTTCTGGCCGGGGTAGAACTCGATCATCTTGCCGCCCGCCTGCTTGGTCTTGGCAATTGCCTCAAAGGCGGTGAAATTTTTAAAAGTGTATGCTTGTGCGCCGATGAACCAGCCTTCCTGGCGGAGGTTTTCCGGGATAGGTTCTGCGTGGAGGCTCGCGGAAATGGCGAGGGCGGCTGCTGCGATGGTGAGGATGGTTTTCATAAATAGCGGGGAGCTGGGAGCTAAGAGCGGGGAAAAGGCTGTGTGAAGCCTGAATGTCGAAAGTTATAACGTCGGGAAGGGTGATCGTCTTTCAGGCCAGGAGGGTGGCCAGCTCCCCAACGGAGTCCGCAATGCGGTCGGCTGTGGAAAGACGTTCCCGGTCATGGTAGCCCCAAGTTACGGCGACGGATTCCATGCCGGCGTTTTTTGCGGTATCGAGATCCATGGTGGAATCTCCGATGAGGACGCAGTCTTCCGGGGAAACGCTGAGCGTGGTGGCGATTTCGAGGGCTCCTGTAGGATCCGGCTTGTGGGGGAGGCCTTCGCGGTTGCCGAGGATGGCGGCGAAGGTGCCTTTCGGAAAAAGTTTTTCGACAATCTCGACGGTGAAGGCGTGGGGCTTATTGGAAAGGACGGCGAGAGGGATGCCTGCGGACTTCAGCCCGGCAAGGAGCTCGGGGATGCCGGGATAGACATGCGTGCCATTGGGCCAGGAAACCCCGTAGTCGCTGGCAAAGGAGCGAAGGACGCTTTCCCCGTGTAGGCTTGCCTCGCCCGGGGCAAGGGCGCGCTCCACGAGCTTTTTAGCACCATCGCCAATGAAACCGCGGACGGCGGCGTAGTTGTGTCCGGGCAATCCGTGGAGATCGAGAGAGCGGTTGAGCGAGGCGGCAATGCCGGGGAGGGATTCGACGAGGGTGCCGTCGAGGTCGAAGATAAATGCGCGGTTCACGGGGAAACTTTAAATTTTAAACTCGAAACTTCAAGGAAGACGAGGATGCAGGCTTCTCTTGTCGGCTCTTGTCGGCTCT
>CAJJBR010000028.1 GCA_905182475.1 Akkermansiaceae bacterium
AATGAATGCTAGGAATTTGCTTTTTCACCTAGAACGTGAAATACCCTGAAGGGGCGATCCGAGCAAGGGGAAAAGGGGGTTGACCAGGGATTGATCCCGCTGAAATTGCTGGATTTCGACGAAGCGGTGAACGTCACCCTCGGTCTTCCGAAGCCCCGCACCAGCCCGGATCATGGCACTGCGTTTTCCATCGCCGGGAAGAGCCAAGCAAACTCCGCCTCGATGATTGCGGCAATCAGACTTGCCTGTGAGTTGGCAGGCTGACGATCATTTCCCGGGCTTTTTCCCACGGTAGAGAAGCTCAAATGCGATCCAGCAGGCGGCGATCCCGGCGGACATTAGGCCGAGTAGCCCTTGCGCCTGCCCGCACATCGACGGATCAACCCGCCTGTCGAGATAGACCTGAGCGGTGACAAAATAGATCGTGTAGCAGACCCCGTGCAGTGCGACGCCAGCGGTGTGCCATCCGATGGTTCCACTCAGCCCGGCATATCCGCTCATCGCAAAGCGCAGCGCGGAAAGCCCCAGTCCCCACATCAGCAGGGTTTTTAACCGGTATCTCACCATCAGTGCCCCGAGCAAGATCATGGCAGCGATCTCGCTCCATTGGGCGACGGTCATGCTCGCCGTGGGGGTCTTGTCGCCGAGTGCCTCGAAGAGTTCCGGCGAATACATGTAGAAGGCGACGAGGGGAATTGAGAATAATCCGGTGACGGTGAACAAGACGGCGTGATCGCGGTGTTTGAAAAGGGAAAAAGCTCCCAGGCCGAGGGCGCTTTTCCATGATTTCCCGAGACCGCGGGGAGGGGTTGGCGGCATTCGGAAAGCAAGGATTCCGCAGACGACGCGTGCTCCGGCTCCCGCATAACCGGCGACCGGCGTTGCATCCGCATGCAGCGCGTAGCTGGTCAGAAAACCCGCCGAGATCCAGCCGATCGTCGCCCCCATCCGCACCAGCGGGTAGCGTTTCCCGCCCTGCCCGAGGTGGGTGAGGCTGACGTTGGCCAACAGTCCCCAGGTCGGGCCCGAGGCGAGCGAATAGATGGCCAGCCCGGCGAGGAACCACAGCGGGCCGAGCCCTGCATCGAGCGCACCGAATGCGAACACCAGCGCAACTGCAGGGTAGTCTTCCGCAAAATCCGCGCAGCATCCGGTGTCCATGTGATCCAAGGTCCCTATAGCTATGAATATGAATTTTGAAAAATACGCCCGCAGCGGCCATCCGCTCGTCGGCAAGGGCACCGCCGATGAGGGGCGAAAACAGGGCGCAGATCGGCGGCACGGCGAAGGCCTATGCGACCCATTCCTCCATTCCTTCGGCCCTGAGTATGTTGGTGAGCGCCGGCAGCCAGAATCCGGTGGAAAGCCCTTGGAAAAAGGAAACAAGCCAGAGCCTTGTGAAAATCCCTTTGCCCTCCGTTTCGTTTTCCACGGACTTTCGATAGCGGGAAACGAGTGCGAAGGGGATTTTTAGTGACTTTCTATTAGATCCGGTGTCCGATAGATTAAATATAGAAATATAGCTTAAATTAGAAGCAAAGCTTAAGTTAGAATTAAGTTAGAATGTATCAATTTCGTCATATCGCCATTCTAGGGATGGCCAGCTTCGCCACGGGCGCTTCTGCGATCGATACTGACGGCGACTCCATGTGCGATGTCTGGGAGGCAAGATACCATGCGGGGGCATTGCTTCCCGGCGACGATACGGATGGAGACGTCTTTACGAATCTCACCGAAGCGACGGCGGGGACCGATCCTTTCGACGCGATGTCGCACCCTAGATCCTCAGTCGGTGCTATGCTTCCGGGAAACGCGGAGATTATCGTCCCTTCGGAGCCGGGTAAAAGCTACAGGCTGCTCACTTCGGACAGCCTTGTGGGTACGTGGACTCCTTCCGGTGAGGCCAAGACGGGCGACGGTGGCGACCTTGTCTTCATGGGGCCGCTTGCGGAGGATCGCCTTTTCTACCGCATCTCCGTTTCATCTCCCGATGCGGACGAAGACGGGGTCTCCGATTGGGCTGAAGCCCAGCTTTCGGGTTTTGACGCGGGGAACGATGACAGTTTCTCCTCCGGAAATGAGAACAACGACCTAGCTGCCGCTACAGAGTTGATGCAGGCGCTCCTCACCGGCGAGGTCTCCGCCGAGGTAACCCAGCGCGATGCCTATGAATTGGGTAGCCTTCCCGCTACCGTGCACCTGACTCGTAGCGGAGCGACGACCTATCCAATGACGGTTTTCCCGAAAACACGCGGAGCGGAGAACTCAACGAAATCGTCCGCATCTGCCACGGATTTCACCCTCGGAAATATAGCAGTAATCCCGGCGGGGAGTGCGACCTCTGATCTTTCCATATTGCCTGTGGCGGATCTCCTGAACGAGGTGCCCGAGGAGCTGAACATTGACATCTCATTTGTCGGAGAGGGGCTGCTAACTCGTGTCTGCGATGCTCCGAACGTTCCCGCGAACGAGCGGTTTTTCTACGCGGTCTATTCCCCCGAATCGACCTCACCTGCCTCCGGCTACAGCCTGATCCGAGTGCAGGGCGACAACTCGGCAGGCTTCGTTTCCTCCGTTTTTTCCGGCCTGACAACCCCACAGAGCGCCGCCCACATCCACATCAAAAATCCTGTCACTGGCCCGCACGTCGAGTCGCTTCCCATCGGGCAGCTCACTGATTACGCCTGGAGCATCCGGGCGGCCCAGTTCCTAACTACGGACCAAGCCGTCTTCGACGCTCTCTTCACCGGGCAACTCTATTCGAATGTCCACTCCGAGCTGCATCCATCCGGTGAAATCCGTGCCGACTACCTGCTCACGACAGGTTCCACAGAGTTTGTCCCGCCAGCGGATGCGCCTGCCATCGAGACCTTGGCCGACGATGATCTCAACCGGGATATCTCGCGCTTCCTCACCCAATCCACCTTCGGTCCAACTCCGGCACTGATTACGGAACTTCGGGATCTGGTGAACTCGCCGCCGCACGCCGGCGACCGGATCTCAGCGTTCTCCGCTTGGCTCGACCAGAAGCTCGACTCCTCGCAAACACCCACGGCATCGCTCGAAGCACTCGCAAGAGCCGAGGACGAACAGCTTATCGAGATCTACACAGGCGATCCCTCGGCGGCATGGTACAAGTTAGATTACTTCCCTTCACAGTCCTCGCGCCGGCATTCCTGGTGGAGTGTCGCATTGTTTTCCGAGGATCAGGTGCGGCAGCGGCTCGCCACGGCACTGATGGGAATTCTCGTTACTTCGGCCGCTGACGATGTCGTTGATCAGCGCCATCTCGGGCACTCCCAATATTACGATATGCTCGCGGCGGGGCTGGACGGTGATTACCGGGATTTGCTGGAAGGCGTTTCCACCCATCCCATCATGGGACAATACCTCTCAAGCCTGCGGAACCAAAAGGAACTCACCGACAACTCGGGGATGGTGATCGTCTCGCCCGATGAAAACTACGCCCGGGAGATCATGCAGCTTTTTTCCATCGGCTTGGTGCAACTGCATCCCGATGGCTCGCTGAAACTTTCGTCAAGCGGTCAGCCCATCCCAACTTACGGGCAGGCCGACATCATCGATCTCGCCCGGGTTTTCACCGGGTGGTCGTTCTCAAAACGGAACAGCCCTTCAAATTCGGACACGGTCGTCGATAATACGGGATTCACCTACGGCAATGGTAATCGCTACTATCAGGCGCAGTGGTTGCATCCGATGAAGCAGTTCCCCGAATTCCATGACACCGCTGCGAAGGTCGTGCTCGGCTTGCCTTTCCCTGAAGGCCGTAGTGGGGAGGAAGAACTCGCGGATTTCCTCGATCACCTCGGCGCACATCCGAACATCGCGCCTTTCATTGCCAAGCGGCTCATTCAGAGGCTCGTCAGCTCGAACCCTTCCGCAGGCTATATCCACCGCGTTGCCACTGCCTGGACGTCGAGCGGCGGAAACCTCCGCGATGTAGCGAAAACAATCCTACTGGACTACGAGGCTCGTTCGCCCGATGCGACTTCCCTCGTCGGCGCGGGGAAAAAGAAAGAACCGCTTCTCCAATATGTTGGGCTGGCGCGGGCGCTCCAGGGTCACACCGAACTGAAGATTTCGGATCTCTCTGCCCACGGGTCGGCCTCGCTACTGGCAGCTTTACCCGCTGGAGCAGGCCGTTTCCGTGAGAGTAATACGGATTACGCGCTCGGCCAGACACCGCTTGATGCGCCTTCCGTTTTCAACTGGTTCTACCCGGACTACTCCACCGGCAGCGCCATCGCCGATGCCGGCTTGGTCACCCCCGAGTTCCAGATCGCCACGGAAATTAACACCATCACCCACATCAACAGTCACTGGACGATCACGACATATTCAAATGGGGAATCCGCCAATACGCTGCCGAATTATTCGGCGACCGGATACGGCAACAACGCCGATCACCTGATTCCGGACGTGACCCTTGGCGCCGCTGCGACGCAGGAAAGGGAAAAGATCTACATGGCCGTGATGGATGAGAACGGCGACGGGATCATCTCCGCTGTCGGGGATCCCCTCACCTTCGACAACCCTGATAAAATCCGCGAGGCCTGCACCGCCTTGGTCGATCACCTCGACCTGCTTCTTTGCACGGGGTCGCTGAAGGCGGATTACGGAGAATCGACCGATCCAAATAATCCGCGCGCCATCATCATCGATTTCCTCGCCGCGAATTCCTACTATTACGATGATAACGACAACGTAGCCGATCAGGAGAAAGTCCGCCACGAGCGCTATGAGAAGGCGGCCTACCTGATTTCCATTTCCCCGCAGTCGATGATCCAACGATGACAAGTCACCCATGAAGAATCACCAGAAAGAAGAGCTCCGGAGCCGTCGGGATTTCCTCAGGCAATCCGCCTGCGCCTCGCTCGGCGTCACGGGACTGGTCAATGTGCTCGCGAACCTGCGCCTCATCACCGCCGCATCCGCCCAAGGAGCCGGGGGAGGCTACAAGGCACTGATCTGCCTTTTCCAATCCGGTGGTAACGATTCAAACAACTTCCTCGTGCCGCTCGGCGACGTGGGGGATTTCACACTCAGGAGTGATTACGAGGCGGCGCGTGGCGCGCTCGCCCTGCCGGTCACCGATCCTGTGACGGGGGATCCCGTGCTGAACCCGATCACTCCGGCCAGTACTACCGCCTTCGCCCGCCATTTCGAAGGCGAAGCGATGCCGCTCGGGCTGCATCCTTCGTGCGGTGGGATCGCAGAGATGTTCGGCTCCGGTGAGCTCGCCTTGCTCGCGAATGTCGGCACGCTCAGCTACCCGGTGCCGACCCGTGAGGACTACATCAATAAAACAGTCCCTGTGCCCCTGCAGCTTTTCAGTCACTCGGATCAGCAGAGGCAGTGGCAGTCCTCGGTATCGGACAAGCCTTTCACGACAGGCTGGGGCGGGCGCGCCGCCGACTTGCTCAACGCCTCCTACACCGCCGGGTCGAAGGTCTCGATGTCGATCTCGCTGGCCGGGGTGAATTCCTTTCAGGTCGGCACGGCGGGCGGTGTTGCGCAATACGCGGTCGGAACCAACGGGGCGATCACTCTCGCTGGCTACGGAACCAACTACGACTCGGCCTACAATGACCCGGAAGACACCTCCCTGGGCTACAAGAATTCGGACACAGGCAGGAGACTGGAGGCCTTTGAAAAAATTATGAATCTGACCCACGAGAACCTGCTCGAGGATCAGTACAATCGCATTATCCGTGGCGCTCGTGCCACTGAGGGGGGCATCGGCGCGGCGCTGACGGCTGCGGCTGTGGGTGGGGTGGATTTTGATACCCATTTCAGCAACGCGCAGACGAAGCTCGGCGACCAACTCAAGATGATCGCCAAACTCATCGCGGGGCGCAACGCACTCGGCAACAGTCGCCAGATTTTCTTCTGCCAGATCGGTGGGCACGACACCCACGCCTCGATGCTGCCCGCCCACTCAAATCTCATGGCGGAGCTTTCCGGCGCGCTCCTTGCATTCCGGAATGCCATGAAAGATCCCGGACTGGATGTGTTCGATGATGTCACCACCTTCACGATGTCGGACTTTAACCGCACCCTGCAGGCAAACGGTGCTGACGCAGGCGCGGGCTCCGACCACGGCTGGGGTGGCCATCATCTCATCATGGGCGGATCGGTGAACGGCGGCGATATCTATGGGCATTTTCCTCCCCTGAAAACGGGTGCTGGGCTCGATTCCAACAACACGCGCGGACAATTCATCCCGGAGACCTCCGTGGATCAGTATGCGGCGGTGCTCACGAAATGGATGGGTGCGGGATCGAGCGAAATTGAGGCGATCTTCCCGAATCTCCCGCGCTTCGATGACCCATTTTCCGTTGCCAGTGCGAACCTCGGTTTCCTATGAAACGTCTCGCATGGTTTGTCGTGGTGGCGGCACTGATCGCGGTAGCGCTGTTTCTCCTCAACTGGGAACCGACCCATCCCGGCGAGCCGCCCGCTGCCGCGTACAGCCGGGAAGCTCCCCCCGAACGCCGTGCTCCGGACGATGTCCCGGAGCTTACCTTACTTCCGGTTGCGGAATCCGCCGCGGCTCTAAATTCCAGCGATAACACACCGGGGGATGATATTTCCATACTCGCTCTGATGGTTTCCTATTACGGGAAAATCCTCGGTGGAAACCCTGTCGGCGAGAACGACGAAATCACCGCCGCGCTCATGGGAAAAAATTCAAAACGCCTAGCGTTCCTCCCGCAGGACGGTCAGTTCCTCGACTCCTCAGGCCGCCTCATTGATCGCTGGGGCACGCCCTATTTTTTCCACGCCCTCTCGGGATCGAAAATGGAGATCATCTCAGCAGGAGTTGACCGGAAGCACCACACGGAGGATGACATCACATCCGATTGAGGCTGAAGGCCTCACAGCGATCGGCTCCGCGCCGGTCACCTTGCGACGCAACCACCCGGTACAGCGCACCCTTGCTGGTGATGACGTTGCGCACTCTGGGAGGCTTTGTGAAATCGTGTTCCGGGACAACGCAGGTGCCAAACGATGACGTGGTTAGGCCGGGCAGGTTAGGAAAGCGTTTTCAACGCGCGGTATTTCGCCAGGACTTCCCGTGCGCACGACAGCGCGATCCTCAGCCCCAGCCGCCCGCCCATGAATCCTGTCTTGAAAAGGTATCCGCGTATGAATCTCCAGGTTGCGCGCAGTTCCCCTTCCATGGGGCTGCAGCGCCGCCCTTTTGCCGCTTCTTGCCGGGCCCAAAGTTCGGCGTATTGCAGCAGCCGCCGCTCGCGGTCTGCCCAGTCCCTGTAGGAATAATGTGGCAGCTCGCTCCGCAGCCCACCGATCGAGCCGCGGATTTCTACGGATTCATGGACTTGGCGCACCGGCAGCTCCCATGCGTCCGCCCGGAACAAGCGCAGCACCCGATCCGGGTACCAATCGCCGCACCTGATCCACTCGCCTTCAAAAAACATAATACGATTGATCCGGTATGAGGCGTGTTCGGGCTCGCTTTCGAAAAGTCCGCGCAGCTCCATCACCATCTCTTCGGTGATTTCCTCATCCGCATCGATCCATAGTATCCATGGCTGAGTCGCCATCGCGAAATGCCCTCTTCGGGTGAGCGAGAAACCCTGCCACGGGGCGGAGCGGACGATTGCCCCGCATTGCAGTGCGATTTCGGCAGTCCGGTCGGTGCAGCCGGTATCCAGGACGATCCATTCCGCAAAATCCGCGACGCGGGCGAGCACCTTGGGCATCTGCCTCTCCTCATTGAGGCACATCATGCAAACGCTGATCGGGAGGGGATCGCTCATGGGAAATTCGTGCGAATGAAATCCACCGTCGCCATCACATTGCGGCGGATCGTAAAATGTCGGCGGATATTTTCCAGTGGAGCCTTGGACGCGTCGCGCCTGTCCGAATTCATCCACCGCGTCATCGCGGCGGCCCATGCCTCCGCGTCGCGGGGGACTGGCAGCACCTCGCCCGCAGCGGGATTTTGCTCCAGCACCTCGGCGAAACCGTTGGCGTCCGTGGTCAAAACGGGCAGCCCGTATGCGGCGGCTTCGAGGCAGGCGTTGGAAAACGGATCATACAGCGTGGGCAGGGCGAAAACATCCGCCGCAAGAAACCAATCGAGCGGCGAGCGCACCGGCCCGGCGAGATGGATGCGCGGGTGTCCGTCCCGTTTCGCGCGGCCTTTGCCGACCAGCGCAAGCCACGCCTGCGGGTGATCCATGCGGCGGAACGCATCCACAAGGACTTGCGCGCCCTTGCGTTTCCAGCCCGAGCCAACGAAGAGGAAAAGCACTGCGTTTTCCGGAATGCCGAGCGAGGAACGTAGCGCGTTCCGTTTTTCCAGCGCCTCCTGCGCGCTGATATCCAGCGGATCATAGCCGTTCGGGATCACCGTGATGCGGCTTTCGGGGAAGCCGTGCCGCTCCATCAATTCACGAGCCACCATGCGGCTGTTCGCCACAACCCGCAGCTTTGGTTCAGCGAACAAACGATCCTCCAGTGCCAGCAGTTGGCGGTGCATCTTGCGACGCCTGCGGAACCAATTCCCGAGCCCCCCGTCCTCCGCCGCGAGCCTGTCCAGCCATGCCGAATGCAGCCCGTCTCCCGCCCGGAAAACATCCGCACCCGGTAGCCGCTCCATGGAAAACAGGCATGTGCCCGGATGGCGGGCCTTGATGCCCATCACCTCGCGGGCAAATTCTTGGGGATCCGTGCAGCTTACTCGCTCGATCTCACCCGCTGCCCACTCGTTTTCCGGCCAGCGCCCATCCGCGATGAGCGTGGTCTCAACTCCCTCTTCCATCAGGCCTTTGGCAAAGCGCTGCAAAAAACGCTCCGCCCCACCGGTGGGCGACCATCCCCTGCGGCAGGCAAGCAGTTTCATGGGGTGTTCGGAACCGAATAATGCTAGGAATTTGCTTTTTCACCTAGAACGTGAAATACCCTGAAGGGGCGATCCGAGCAAGGGGAAAAGGGGGTTGCGGGGGAAAAGGGGAGGTTTTTCGGCAAAAGCTGAATGCTAAAAAGCTGAAATACTGAAATCCGAGTAGAAGCATCTCTCGGCTCGGGCATTATCTCGGATTTCTAGGCATCGTGGGCACAACTCCCCCGCCCTGTCGCAGCATGGTTTCTGCGCAGGGGGTCATGGATGGTTGATTTGACCTATTGGCCATCGAGCACCAGAACCCGGCCGTCA
>CAJJBR010000029.1 GCA_905182475.1 Akkermansiaceae bacterium
CCGACGGGGGCGTTGGTGGTCGCGAGCTTGATGGTTGGGGCGCCGACGGGGGCGTTGGTGGTCGCGAGCCTGATGGTTGGGGCACCAGCGGTAGGTGGCTTAGAACCGCCAGCGGTGCGCAATGGAATGGTCGGAGCAGGTGCCGGGGCTCTTGGAGCTGTCGGAGCACCGGATGGAGCCGGAATGGTCGCAGTTGGTATCGTGGGCGGTGAGGCCGGTGCGGAAGGTGGCTTAAGGGCGACGGTTGGAGTCGGTGGCTTGACTGCCGGTGGTGCCGCCGGTGGAGGAGTGGTAGGAAGCGTTGCGGAAGGGACGGCCGGTGGCGCGTCTGCTGCTTTCAAAGTCACGCGAACTGTCTCTTTTTTCAAAGGAACACTCGAAGTCTGCTTGGAAGGGTTTTTCTTTTCGTTATCGCTCATGCGCAGTGGTTTTATTGCTAGTGGAAAGATTAAGACAAGAGCCCCCGCCCCTGTCAAACCCGCATCTTTGAATTTTTGAAGAAGTTTTTCAAATTTAGAAAGCTGACAGAATCCGCTCTCCCATCCAGAACAGGCCAGCGAGAGCGACGAAGATGGAACCGGCGGTCTGGAATTGCTTTGTCCATTTCCTGACAGGCCAGAGGATCAGGAAAGAAATGACGAGCACGGTGATCTGAGCAAGCTCTACCCCGACGTTGAAGCTAACCAAAGGGAGGGCAATCTGTTTTCCAGAAAGGTCACCGAGTTTTTCCCGCAGCACACTGGCAAATCCCATGCCGTGCAGTAGGCCGAATCCGAAGACGAGGAACAGGCGGGAGGGTTTGAGCTCCTTCATCAGGAGATTCTCGATGCCGATCCACGCGATGCTGGCGGCGATGAGGATCTCAATGAGGAGAGAGGGCAGGCTGATGATTCCGAAGATGGCAAGAGCGAGGGTGAGCGAATGGGCGACGGTGAAGAGCAACGACTGACCCATCAGTGGCTTCCAGCGTGGGGCGAGGAGAAACAGGCCGAAGATGAAGAGAAGATGATCCAGCCCGAGCGGGATGACGTGGCGGTAGCCGGAAATGATCCAGCTTTCCGACTGAGCGACGCGGGACGGGGTATTGGCAACGGAGGTAGTTTCCCCGACCTTGGGTGCTTCCAGCTCCAGGATTTTATCGGACATGCCAGAGGAAATGCTGAGCAGCCCGAGATGATCACCCTCCTCGATAATCACGATCAACTCGGATTCCTGGTCATCGTGCCAGAAGGCTTCGAGTTTCCCCGGGCCGGATCGCTCATCAACCGTGATTTCCACGTCCATCAGAGCCCAGTTCCCCGTCTCAGGAGGAAGAATCAGTGGCTCGGTTTCAAAATTCGGGAAACGGATGTCCCATTTTAGCTCCTCCCCATTGTATTTCAGGGAAAGCAGTTTTCGCATAGTATTCTCCGCTTCTTTAACGATGCGGTCGTGCTCAGCCTGCGGGGCGTTCATCACCGCGTCTCGGAAGAGCGGGGGTGCACCTTCCACCCCACGCGATTCCGGGAGCATGTAGGCAATGTCGAGAAGACCCTCCAGTTTCCATTTCCCATCAGTCCGGAGAAATTCTAACTCCACGGAATCGACCTGGTGGGCGGAAGCGCTGGCGAGGGAGGCGATAAAAAAGACGAATGCGAAAAAACGAACCCGGTAACTTGTCATAGATGTTCGGAGTGTTAGTGAACGTTGATTGCCGAGCAAGGAGCTTCGAAACCAACTTCAAGGATTCCCGATTCCAATAACCTCACGGAAACAACCGAAATTTCCATCCTCTGTCCGCGCCATTTCGTTGTTCCAGCAGCAGGTGGCCTGACGGAGCGGAGTTTGCTCCCCTAGCCGGGGTTTGCCCGAATTACCGACAGACGAATATGCAGAGGTCGGCTTCCCCGTTCGCGCCAGAAATCACCCCTACCGCACTTTCCATCCCATATTCCAAATAGGTTCTCTATTATTTCCCTAGGAACTTATGATTTTAAGCGCATGAAATAATCGCGTGGGGAAATCGCGTGGGGCACAGCCCTTTACGCGACATCCAGGGGACTTCGCACTCCCTTGTCGTTTCCTATATTCGCCGCTTTGGTATAAATTTCCGTCGTCTTGACGTCGGTATGTCCAAGTAGCTCCTGCAAGGTCCGAATATCCGTCCCACCTTGTGAAAGATGCGTGGCGAAGGCATGACGTAATGCATGGGTCGTGACCCGCTTGGCTATTCCGGCTTTCTCCGCTGCTCTGCGTATCGCCTCTCCATAGGTTTTGGGATGGAGGTGATGCCTTCTGATGATCTCGCTATCGGGATCTTTCGAAAGATGATCCGACGGGAAAAGCCACATCCACGCCCACTTCGTCCCCGCCTTCGGCATCTTCCGGGCCAACGCCCCTGGCAACGCAACTCCCGGCGTCCGGTTCTTTCGATCCTCTTCCCATAATCCACGTGCTTTGGCGATCTCCACCGTCAGAGCTTCTTTGAGGCAGTTCGGAATAATCGTCTCTCACTGCCATAGGCACCTTGGTGCCCCCCCCATTCTCCGAGGGCGCGGAGGAGCGCCCTTGCACTGCGCAGATCGTCGTCGGAGACGAGGATAATCTTTGTCGCCCTTCCCAGCATGAACGGTGACCACCCCCCGGTCTATATCGACATCCTTGATCCGTAACTGCACCAGTTCCGTCAGCCGCAGGCCAGCCCCGTAACGAGCCACCCAGCTACCATAGGTCTGGCGCGTCTTCAGCGCGAGCCCTCTGCGCGCCCCCGCATGGTTCACCGCCTCCTTTAATCTCTCAGGAATCGTCCTGGAGTCACCCCCATCGATCAAGCCATCCGCAAGGAAATCCTCCAGGCCAGCGAACTTCAGATCGACGAAACCCCCATCGATTATCTCGATCCCGGCCACGGCT
>CAJJBR010000030.1 GCA_905182475.1 Akkermansiaceae bacterium
CGCCGACGAGTCGCCCGACAAGCCGTTCTTTCTTTATACTTCTTACACCGCCGCGCACTGGCCGATGCACGCCCTGCCGCAGGACATCGCCAAATACAAAGGCAAGTATGACAAGGGTTTTACTCCAATTCGCGAGGCGCGCTTGGCGAAGATGAAATCTCTGGGGCTGGTGACGGCAGACACCAAGCTCTCACCGCAGTCCGATAGCTGGGAAGAGGTGGCGGACAAGCCGTGGGAAGCTCGCAACATGGAGGTCTACGCGGCCATGATCGACTCGATGGATCAAGGCATCGGCCGCATCGTCGCAGAATTGAAGCGTCAGGGTGAACTGGACAACACGCTCATTCTCTTCCTGCAGGACAACGGCGGATGTGCTGAACATTACGGCCGCAATACGCCGGCCAGCTATGCCACCGACTTGAAGCCGATGGGGCCGGACGATTTTCAGACAAAAATCTGGCCACCAATGCAAACCCGTGATGGCCGGCCAGTGAAGTCGGGTGAGGGTGTGATGGCAGGTGCGGAAGACACCTTCATCGGCTACGGCCGAGGCTGGGCCAATGTCTCCAACACGCCGTTTCGGGAATACAAGCACTTTGCCCATGAAGGCGGAATCTCCACGCCCTTGATCGCACACTGGCCCAGTGGGATTGATCCGTCGCGCAACGGCAAGCTGGATCATCAGCCGGGACACGTGATCGACATCATGGCTACCTGTGTCGACGTGGCCGGCGGAGCCTATCCCAAGAAATTTGGCGAGCACGGGATCATTCCGGTCGAGGGCGTGAGCCTGCGCCCGGCGTTCTCTGGCAAGTCTCTTGAGCGTAGCGATGCGCTCTACTTCGAGCATCACCTCAATTGCGCGATTCGTGACGGTGACTGGAAATTGGTTTGCAAAGGAAAAAACGGCCTCGCGGTCAAGGACTTTGACTGGGAGCTCTACAACGTGAAAACCGACCGTGCGGAACTGCAGAACGTCGCGGACAAGAACCCCGAGAAGGTCGAGGCGCTGCTCGCCAAATGGGAAAAATGGGCGCTGCGCGCCAAGGTCCAACCGTGGCCCTATCAAACCAAATAAGTGATTTCATGCGAGTCCCCACGAGGGGGTGGGGCATGCGCAATCCTCATGCGGGCTGATTCTTGATGGCGATTTGTTTCGAAAGCAAGCAGGCTGAGGCGAAGCGACGGAGATAACGATTTTTCAATGAACAAACAACGATTCCCAATGACCAAACATGCCAACCTCGCCCTTTTTTCTGCCATCGCGGTGGCCTTGTCCTCGCTGTCCCAGCCCGCCATGGCTGACGAGGCTGGCGTAGAGCATCCCTCGACCACCGCCCAGGTTCGCCTGGCATCGTGGTGGTTCGCCCGCCACACGGAGAAGATCGCGGAGATCGAAGCGGCCAACGACCCGAAGAAGGACAAGAAAATTGAACTCCTGATGGTCGGCGATTCGATTACCAACAATTTCGACAAGGGAGGCCCTGGCGAGCCTGTCTGGGAGAAACACTTCGCTCCTCTCAATGCCCTGAACTTGGGATTCGGCGGTGATCGGACTAACCATGTTCTGTGGCGGCTCGATCACCTCCCTGCGCTCAAGACCGCTCCCTTGGCTGCCTCGCTCATGATCGGCACGAACAACATCTGTTGGGGGAGCGACAAGCCCAAACAGGCGGCCGTTGGGGTCCAAGCGATCGCCAGGAAGCTCAACACGATGTATCCCGAGATGAAAATCCTGGTCCTCGGAGTGTTCCCACGGCGTGCCAATCTCGATCATGCGCACCGCAAGCAGATTATCGAACTCAACTCGGACCTTCCCGAGCTTCTCAAGGACATCCCCAATGTCACCTTCCTCGACATTGGGCCAAAGTTCCTCGACGACAAGGGCTCCCTATCTAAGGAAATGATGCCGGACTCGACGCACCCGAGCGAAAAGGGCCACGAGATCTGGGCCGAGGCGATCGTGCCCACACTCAAAGAGATGATGGGTAAATAGAGACCGGGGATCTCATGGGAGCGCTGAAGACAAGGAGACCTCGACCGATGCGCCATTCGTCTCATTTTCATTTTCATTTTTTTCGCGCCGTATGGGGTGGGACTGAAAGTGGTTGGAAGAAGTTTGCTAGTGCCGAGTGATTTGACGGCGGGTTTGATTTTATTGGCCGTCTATGTCCGCTGCGCTCCCGTTGTGATCAGGAGAAGACCGGCTGCTCCTTGCATTGAACCCGATAAATCCATTTCCCAAAGGTGGCTCTTGGGTGGGACTGAAAGTGGTGGGCAGGATTGTTTTTGAACTGGGTGGCGAAGGTTCTTCATCCCCAACGGGGATACGGATTTTTAGCAGGCTCAGGGTTGCCGGCCTGCCCTCCGAAGCAGCGAAGCGCGAAGGAGGGAGCAGGGCGGAGGCTACCCTGGGTACTACGTATTCCGGATATCCCAACCCCAACGGGGTTGTGTCCGTCCCGGAATCAATCCCAGACGTATTTCTGGCGCTCCGTCAGATCGGCATGACAAGATTCGGGGTTCGACATCTATCCGGGAGCATTGGCAATCGATCCAATCAGGTTTTCGGAATGGGCCGGACATGAGCTCGAACCCCTTGCTTCAGAGGGCGGGATGGGTTGAATCAAGAATTTTGCGTCATACAGATCTGACGGAGCGCCATTGATTACCGCATTGTAGCACCCTCTCCCCCCAATGAGTGTTCCCCAGCGGATCGAAGGGGAGCGTTCCTGGTAAGGAGAGACTTCTGCCGAGCGCATCAGGACAGACCCGAATGGTGCTGATACATGTATCCCAACGGGATTGAGTATCAAAGCCCGGGGTTGTGCACAGCGCCACCCCGGGTGGAGCATCCCCCTTCGTCACAACCCTGAAGGGGTTGCGTCCGATGGCGCCGGGTGGCCAAGCGAGAAACCTCTGCCCCCGCCCCAGGGCGCCTAGGTTAGGTTTTTTTAACCCCATATCCGGTTCTGCTTTCCTTGCCGGGATCTCCCTAGCGTAGGCGCTTCATGCGATACTGGCGCGCATTGAGCATTGAATTTTGAATTTTAGGTCTTCCTCGCTGTAGGCGAGATGCAACAATAGCATGGGGGTGTAGCCCCATGAGCTTCCCAAACCAAGCCCATGCGTGCTGAATGCACGCGGGAAATGCGCAACCATCCACCGTGCCTACAGCACGGGCATTGCCTGGAACATGGTTCATGGGGCTCAAGCCCCATGCTGTTGTTGCGCCCTGCCTACAGCAGATTTTTCTTGGGAAGGGAACCGCGATTTAGAAATCGAGACTGCAACGGCTGCGCAGTTTCAGGGTGATTCGCCGGGCAGGTCGCGATTTCTAAATCGCGGTTCCCTTCCGCCTGATGCGTCGATATTTCACGATTCTCTATGCGCGGCAGTATCGCCGTGGGTTTCAACCCACGGACATCGATTCCGGTCTGGCTCCCGTCGCGTAGTGACACCTCAAGCGCTTTCACGGCGCTCAACGCGATCAACTCTCGTCCGTTTTGAATCGTCACGCCGTGACGGGGAAATGGCTTGGTGGTCATCCGGGGAATCAATCCCCCCGGCTTGTCAGCAATCGTCCCGATAGGACGCAGAATGGATGCAGTTTTCCGTTTGCTGGCCTGTCCTCGTGAAACGTTAGCGTGCGGCGAGTCACGTGTCCTGAATCCCGGCTGGGTGCGCGGGAATTCTGTCTGCCCCGGAGACTCCAGGAGGCATATCGTCGGGGCTGATTCCACCCGGACCGGAGCCAGGAGAGGACAGGGATCCCGGCCAGGTGGGTGGCGGAGGTGATCTAGAGGGGAGGGATGGGTGCCTACACTAGGAAGATTCCGGCAAGGAAAGCAGAACCGGATCTGGGATTTGAACCGCCAAGTAAGAAAAGTTCGCCAAGATTTTCAAAGCCAAACGCTTCCGAACAAAAATCTTCAGCCAAAAAGACTCTTTTGAGATCTTTGTTCTCTTGGACTTGGTGAAATTTTCTTACTTGGCGGTTCAATCTCTTGAAAAATCCCTAACGTAGGTCCCTGGGCAGCTGTGCCTGTATTCGCCCTTGCCCTCGAAGTGCATCTGGCGAGGATTCCATCCGCTGCCGAAGGCCGGCACGCTGTAAATACCTCAGAGAGTCCGGCTCTTGAGCGGGATGCGCGAATTGGACGCTGATTTCGCATAACAGCCAACGCAAGGTTTCCAGTCAGGGTGCTAGCCTTTTCACCCTGAGCCGGAGTCCTGACCATCAACCGATCAGAAACCAAAATCATGAAAATCAGAAACTTGACGGCCCCCTTGGCTGCACCTGCGGTCCTTGTTGTTGCCGCCGGCACCGGCCGAGCCGGAACCTTGCCCGAAAAGAAAAATCCTTTCAGTCGTCCGATATTCTCTCTTGTCTATTTGCTGATGGTGCTGTGTGTGACCCTTTCTGCCGATGTGCTGCAGGCAGCACAATACGACATTGTCAAAGCCGGAAAACTTACCGGGAATGCACGATTCGCCGGCGTGTTCCATCCCCAGCGGGATCAGAAAGACGACGGCACGTTCACCTTCGGCCGCCTACATAACTTCCTCTATGCCGGGGCGGGGTTCACCAGTCCCGACGCGCGGATTCGCACCAAGTTGTCGCTCGGCAATTCCAATGTCCACGTCCCAGGCCAGAACTATGGCGCGATTCTTTCGATCAACAACATGGGCGTCTCTTTGGAGCAGGACAAAGAGGGTCGATTCTATGTCGGCTACGGAGTGAAAGATTTCAACGGCGGCAACTGGTCATCGACCCACAGCGGGCAAGCGCTCCCAATCGTTCCTGCGGGAACGCCTTTCGAGATGGAAGTGATTCTTGCAGCCGGCGACCTGACGGTGAACGTCAACGGCAAAGAGGCGTGCTACATTCGCAAGTGCCCGCAGTTGAAGCATATGCAGCCCAAGGAAACGGTCGCCAGCCATGGGCTGGACCTGATTGTGGCGTTGCGGCCATGGCAGGAAAAAGAGATGAAGGTATACGACTTCTCCGTCGAGACGAAGGGCAAGATTGTGGAGCTGCCAGAGATCCAGGAGGTTTTCAAAGGCGTCCGGAGCTTTCGCAAGGAGGATCTCAAAGAGGGCACCACCCACTTGTATCGCATTCCCGCCCTTGCCGTCAGCAAGAAGGGAACGCTGCTGGCATTTGCCGAAGCGCGACGCGACAATGCTTCCGACCACGGGAACATCGATACGGTGGTCAAACGCAGCGAAGACGGCGGGGAGACCTGGAGTGCGGAGATTATCGCCGCCGACGACGGAGACAACACCATGGGAAATCCGTGCCCGGTGGTCGATCAGGATACCGGACGGATTTGGCTGCACCTCTGTTGGAATGCGGACAATGCGCCTGAAAACGGACTCCAGCCCGGTTTCGGGAAAGATTCCCGAAGAGGCTTTGTGACCTACAGCGACGATGACGGAAAGACCTGGGCCACGCCCAAGGAGGTCACCCAGCAAGTCAAGAAAGAGAATTGGTCGTGGTATGCCACCGGCCCGGGCGGGGGAATCCAGCTAACCCGCGGAAAGCACAAAGGTCGGCTGATCATTCCGGCTACCCACCGTGCCCACTCGCCCAAAACCGGAACAAGCAATCACGGATTCATCGTCTACAGTGATGACCACGGCAAGACGTGGAACATCGGCGGCCCCACGGTGGCCGGGCTCAACGAAGCGATGGCGGCGGAATTGGAAAATGGAAACGTGATGCTGAACTGCCGGCTTCATGGTGCCGGGACGAGTAGTCAGAATCATCGCGGGGTCTCGATTTCCGGAGATGGCGGCAAGACCTTCGGCCGACATTACTTCGACAAGACATTGCTTGAGCCGCGTTGCCAGGGCTCGCTTCGGCGCGTGCGTTGGGCCAAGGATGGAAAGCCGGGCGTGATTGCGTTCAGCAACCCCGCCTACCCATGGCGGAGCCACGTGATGGTGCGCTACAGCTACGATGATGGAAGAACCTGGCCCGCAGGACGTATCATCTATCCGCCCAACAGTGCCTACAGTGACCTCGCCGTGCTTCCCGATGGACGGGTGGCCGTGATGCTCGAAAAAGATTGGTGGGGATCCCTAGGGTTGGCCATCCTGCCCGCACCCCCAGCCGACGCGCCGCCAGCGAAGAAGGTGAATTAAAAGGGTCAGGAGCCTTTTATAAGTGCCTTGTAGTGCCTGTTAAAAGAGAGCTTTATTTTAAATGCATTTTTGTCAAACAATAATAATTAGAAATAGATTTTACGACTTACATTAAAAATGAAAAGGATCAGCATGAAATATATATTTAGTGTCGTTGTGATTGTCTTGGGGGCTGCCTTCGCTCCAGCCAGCGAACTGGAATACTACAAAGGCTCCCAATATCCCGGAAAGATGCTGCGCAGCGACGTGGAAACCCCAACGGTGACCACCCACAAGGCGCCGAAGGGGGAAATAGCGCGGCGCGCAGTGGAGTTCTGGCCCCGCAAGGGCGTCGATTTCATCCCGTTGGATAAGCGGATGCCGCTGCGGACGTGGACGTTTGAGGCAGGTCCGGGGGAGGGGAGTATCTGGGGCCGCAAGCCGGGTGTGCCTGAGGCGGGTAAAGACCCCAGCTATCGCGAGGAGTATTGGGATGCACTGTCGTCGTTCGAACACAATGTTCGTGCGGGTCTTGTGCTGACGTCTGTCCGGGGGTACATCATTCCGCCCACGTCGGGTCGCTACACGTTCTACTATGCCGCCGACGACAGTGGTTCGTTCTATCTCAGTAGCGATGAGAAGGCGGAAAACTTGGAACCGTTGGCCTACAACAAAAAGTATTCCCGCAAGATGAACTATTTCTTCCGCGGTCCCGAGCAGACATCGCGTGTGGTGCCGCTGGAAGCTGGAAAGAAGTACTATTTCGAGGCCTCTTATGTGGATGTTGGCGGTGGATCGTGGATGTCTGTGGCGTGGCGGTATGAGGGGCGGACCTATCCGGAAATCATCGCAGGTCGCTACCTGGAATCGCTGGACGGGAAGAAGGGCTATGCCAAGGCTGCCTATCATGAGGCGGCTCTACCGGCGCCGATCAATCAATACATCGCGAAGAAGACTCTCAGTGCGCACATGATCGGGTTTCGCGGAGTGGGCAATGCGAGCATCAAGAGTCCAAAGGGAAAGACCGTCGGACGCAGTTTGCCCTCGGTGGTTTTGCGCTTGCCCGATGGTCGCAAGCGTACATTTGGAAGTGAGAGTTTCAGTCCCGAAGACCAGGACTACCTCGAGAAGGAATTCATCAAGGCGCGTCAGCAGGTGTATAAAGCCAGCGACAAGACCCCGCACAAAGCGCGTCAGGAACTGAAGAAAGACCAAGCCGGAAAACCCGGAATGCTGTGCGAACAAACGGACCACATGAGTTGGTATGCAGGAAGTCAGAGCCATCCCGGTGCAAACAGCCCGTGGGTTAACGAAGTTGATCTGGAAGAGGGACGGATCTATCGCGAAGAGACCAAAGCCTGGGGCGAAAACATGTGGCTCATCCAGGAGTATTCCGGGTATCCGATCTACACCTGGCGCGGCCCCATAGGCACGCAGACGAAGTATCAAGTGAAGGTGGCCGGGACGATGAAGGATGGATATGACCGCTTCAACGGTTTCGCTGGCGGAGGTCGTGGCGGATGTGTCGCAAGCGCAGCCTCCAGCGGGATCCTGTCTCATGAATGGGGGCACGGGTCCGGGGCCGGGTATGGTATGGAAGGCGACAGCGATACGTTTTCAGCGTTCTGCTTCCCTGGACCGAAGGGAAATCCGCATGTGAAGGGCGCACCCTACCGGAACTTCTACGGAGCCAACGAGAATATGTACGGGCTGTGCTCATTTGGTACCCTCTGGGGCGACGATCCGAACTGGGGCTACGGATTCTACATTGCCGCTCCTCGGGGCGCGGAAGAACCTGACGTGGCATACACCTATTCGCGGCTCATGGAGCAGCGTGGTTTCGTGAAAGAAGGAGAGGGGATTCGAGGGTTCGGTGATCTCGTGGGTGAATATGGAGCCAGATTGACCACCTTCGATGTCGAGTTGGAAACCGCGTTCCAGGACGCGTATCACCTGCCGACGCTGTCGCTGCTGGAGCGGATCGATGCCGGCAAACCGCTGTATCGCATCCACAGCGACCACGAACCGGAAGCCTTCGGCATGAACATGGTCCGTCTCGATTCCGAACCAGGCGCGAATGAAATCACGGTGGATTTCCAAGGGATGATGGATCCGTCCATTCACAGTGATTGGCGGGCGTGCCTGATCGCTGTCGGACAAGACGGGGTGCGTCGGTATTCCAGTTTGTGGAACAAGGGAAACATGTCACTGGCAATTCGGCCGGACGATGCCTCGCACTTCCTGACGGTGGCAGCGACTCCGACAGCGCTGACGTCGAAAAAAGATGGCGGGATTTTACCCACGGGGCGATATGCCCCGGTGTATCCGTGGCAAGCGGAGATCACCGGCGCGACTCCCGGGACCTCGGCCAAACGCTTGGGCGATTCTGGGAATGTTGTGGTCAATTACGCCGGTCGCTTGCTGGCCCCGCGTCGCAGTGCGACCGCACAGATTCAGAAAGTCAAAGACCGTTACGCCGCGGTGAAGAAGATCGTGACCACCGAAGCGAAAACCGAGAAGGAGGGCCAAGACCGCCTCTATGCCGCGCTGAATCTAACGACCTATCAAACGGCGATCGATATGCTAGGCAGCGGCAAATCCCACCCCAATGGGGGAGGCTGGGTGGCTGATACGGCTGAAGTGGACGAGACGGCCTATGTGGGTCCGGGCGCAATGGTCGTCGGGGCCAGCCAGGTTCGCGAAAACGCAGTGATCGAAGATTCCGCCATCGTCCTCGGACGCAGCGTGATTAGCGGAAACGCCAAGGTTTCCGGCGGGGCCGTGCTAGGCAACAAGATCATGGACGGCTACGCCCGATGCTGGGACGAGGTGCAGGATGACGACGGGCACGTCCGTCCGCTTCCCCTGCGGGCAGGAAGGAAGCAAGCTCGCCCCGATGGATTGTGGATCAACTACGCGATGAATGGTGATGGAGGACTTCGCTTGGACGACTATTTCCGTCACGACATGGGGGTCAGCGATTTTTATCACGAAGCGTTAGGGATCAGTCTTCATGGGGTCGTCTATGGTCAGCCCGACTATGTGAAGATCGACGGGAAATGGGGTATGCGCATCGCCAAATCCTCACAGGTCGCGATGCTGAACCCACGTGCGGTCGACTTGGGAGAAATCACACTCGCTCTCTCACTCCGCCGCGAGAAGGCGGTGACTGCGACCCTCTTTGACCTCGGTTCCAACAAAGACAACTGCATGGTGTTGACGTTGAATAAGAAGGGAAATCCGAAATTCGTCGCTAGGAAAAACGGAAAGACCGTGGTGACTCTCTCCGGCAAGACAGCCATTCCGCTAGACCAGTGGGCGAAGTTGCGAGTAGAAATTGATGGCCAACAGGCGCGTCTGTTTGTGAACGAGAAGCCTGAAGCGACAGTGAAAACGACGTTTCGCCCGTGCGATGTCGCCTTGCCCGGTGCTCCGCAGTTGAGTTCTTTGGGTAACAACCGTCAGAAGAATAGCCCGCTGATGGGTGTGTTGGACGAGCTGGTAATCTACAGCAGGGTCAATGAAGACTTCGCATCACTTTCGGCCCCCGTGGTGAATTGCCCGATCCGCCCCAGCGAGGGAGCGTTGGAGGCGGTCAGGGAATATGCCCAGTTTATTGAGGAGTACAACGAGAAACTCAAAGCAACCAAAGCCCCGGAAGACGATAGCAAAGCCGATGTCGGTGAGTTCGCCGAACAGATGGCCTACTACAAAGCCCTCCAACCGCGTATGCAAGCACGCCTGGATGAGTTGACCATGCAGGATACGACGGTCGCTGCAGCGCAAGCACAGTTGGATGTAAAAGTGGCAGATTACAAAGAGCGGAAAAAGACGCTGGGGGAAGATGCAAAACAAGCCCCTGAGTATAAGCGTCTTGTCGCGGAGAATGCGTCGATGAAAAAGGAACTCCGATTGCTCGGCGATGCGTGGAACAAAGCCCGCAACGAGGCCTTCAGCAATGATCCGACACTCCAAAAGTTGCAAGGTGAGTGGAAGACTGCCAATGACGAGTGGAAGAAGATCCCGAAGGGCGAGCAGAGACGTTGGAAAAAGGGCGAGACCGAAGCCCGGAGACTCCATAAGAAATTCAGCGATTATAGGGCGAAATTGGAACGCAAGGTGATAGCCCGGACTCCCGTAGCGACCGAGCATGAGATGCTCCGAAACAAGACCGATCGTCTGAATAAAGAGTTGAGATCAACGGCCGATTCCTATGCAGAAAACCAGATGCGGCCGCTAAAGAAGGAGATCGGTGATTTAAAAATCGCCATCGCCAATGCCAAACGCAAAGCAGAGGCACCACAAGCACCGGAGTACAGAGCCTTGCAGGGCGGGTTGAGGGGATATTTCAGCAAGCATTACAATAGGGATATACCGCGTTACACTTCAAGCCTCAGTGGTAAGACAGCGACGTCTGTTGCGGCACTCGCCAGAACCGACGATCCCGGTGTAATCGAAGATATTCTGGAGATCTGGTCGTCGGGAAAGATGTGGCGCACAAAAGTTGACTGGGATTGGCGAATCAATGAGGAAGTGGATGGGAAAATCGAAACTCTGCCACTGTTGCAAACGTGGCTCAACCGAGTGCGCGGCCCAGTGCTAACGAAGACACCTGAGGGAACGAATCCCACGCAGTAGAGGGTTGAAGGCTATGCGCGATACAGAATGCTAAGAAAGAGACAACTCATCACTCAAAGGAATCGATCATGAAAAAGAGACATTTAATACTCGTAGCAACCATGCTGTTGACAACAACGGCGTTTGCTTTGGACCCTATCACCAAGCCCCTGCGAACGAAGGTGGAAAAACTCCCGTCGGCGGAATCCATCACCGTCCCTGCTGGGCAGGTTAAGGCGATGAAGAAGCTCGAAGCCAAAGAATGGAGCGTCCCAGGACTGGATCTAAAAATGGTCAAACTCCCCGCCGGAGAGTTCACCATGGGCAGTCCGCAGAACGAAAATTCGCGCAAAGCCGACGAAACCCAACACCAGGTCAAGATCAGCAAGCCCTTCTATGTGGGGATCTATGAAGTCAGGCAGGAAGAGTATTACAGGCTACTCAAGGCCGACTTCGATTTCGAGCGCTGGAGACACTGGCGTGGATCGCTGGCCGACGGAATGGCACTGAACTTTCGCAACGCTGTGATTCGAGGCAGCGCCACTGGATACGAGCTACTGCTGGACAACCCCATGGAGTGCATCAGCTTTGTCGATGCGATTGCGTTCTGCAAAGCCATCAATGAACGTGAATCCAAAGCCGGGCGATTGCCCGATGGATATGAATATCGTCTACCTACAGAAGCCGAGTGGGAATACGCCTGCCGAGCTGGCTCCAAGGGGATGTTCGCCCTCGGTGACGACAAGAAGATCATCGAAGAAGGCACACTCCTACGGAAGAGGCAAAGCGCCAATCGCGACCTGCGTTCATTCGCTGGATGTGACGAGGTCTCAGCCGTCGGCCAAGATCGCACGCCCAACGCTTGGGGACTATACGACATGCACGGCAATGTGGCTGAATGGTGCTTGGACTCCTACGCCCCATACCAACGAGACAAGACGACCGATCCGCTGGTGAGCAACGACGCGCCGGAGAAGATCATTCGCGGCGGGAGCGCCTACGCCGGGTATGAATTCATGCGAAGTGCCGCCCGGTATTACATTCCGTTTGATATTGATTACTATCCATTCGTCGGGATGCGCTTGGTGCTCGCGCCAGCCGTGGAGATCCCCATGCCAATCAAGCCGACGGAACTGCCCCCCGCCAAGAAGTAGGTTGCTGATTTCAAAATGAATAAATGAAAAACACGATTACTATCGCAACATTACTGATGATGGTCTGCACGACCTATGCAGCGGACACCGACAAGAAAATCGAGTCCTAGGTCCCCGAGACACCCGCCTAGCCCGATGCCCCGGATGAAAAGTGGCTGACCTGCCATCTCGCGCACCCCGGGCCGGGAACCGCGATGCCCGGCGACCCCAACCCTGCCTTTTTCTGGAAGAGCCGCTACCATCCGCACGAGCATTTCCGCAAGAATCCCAACATCGAACTGTTTACCAAGGACCGCGAACTGGTCGTGAAGGAAGTGAAGAGCTGGAAGATGAAATCGATCTATAAACCTGCTGAATGACGTGGCCTCGCGGAAACAACCGCTGCCAAAAACCTTCTTGGAAAAGCGGTCTGGAAAGCTACGCTCGCGGCCAGTGAAACTGACTACCAAAACCACCACCACCATCACCGCCTCCCACACGGCAGCTTGCTGCTGTTTTTCTTCTCTGCTCACTGCTCACTCGGCACTTTTTACTCAGTTTAAAAGCAATTTCCTAGCAGTTGCTCTGTTGGTTTCATTACTAGCCGTCCCGGCGCTGGCCGTCGAGGGCGACACGCTCAAGGTGGCGACGATTTTCGGGGACCACATGGTCGTCCAGGCGGACAAGGCGATCCCGGTGTGGGGATGGGCCAAGCCCGGCACGAAGGTAGAGGTCAAACTCCTCGACGCAAAGGCCGTCACCGCGACGGCGGGCAAGGACGGTCGTTGGATGGCGAAGGTGAGTCCGGTCAAAACGGGGCAAACCGGCACGATGACCGTGTCGGCCGGCGACGCGAAGATCGTTTCCAAGGATGTGCTCGTCGGCGAGGTGTGGCTGTGCGGCGGCCAAAGCAATATGGAATGGAAGGTCACCGGAAGCAACAACGCCAAGCAAGAAATCGCAGCCGCGAACTACCCCCAGATCCGCATGTTCACGGTCACCAAAACCGTCGCCGGGTTGCCCGCAACCGACGTGCAAGGCCAGTGGGAAGTCTGTTCGCCCGAGACGGCGGGACAGTTCTCTGCGGTGGGATACTTCTTTGGTCGCGAGATTTACAAGCAACTGAAAGTTCCCGTCGGCTTGATTCATTCCAGCTCGGGCGGCACTCCCGTGGAAAGTTGGATGCCCCTCAAAGCCATGAAGGGCCACCCGTTGTGCAAGGACATCATCAAGCGGTATGCCGTAGTCGCCAAGGCCCTCGCGGTGAGCGACGAAAAGAGAAAGGAGGTGCGTGCGGAATATGCCAAGAAGATGAAAGAGCACAGAGCATCGGTGGCGAAGAAAGAGTATCCCAACAAGGGCTTCGAACAGGGACTGGCCAAAGCGAGCTATGATGACGCCTCGTGGAAGTCGATGGAGATTCCGAGCAACTGGGAGGATTCCGTAAAGGAGATGAGAGGGCTGGATGGCGTAGTCTGGTTCCGCAAGACGGTGACTATCCCGGCCGCCTGGGCGGGCAAGGAACTCTCGCTCAAAGTCGGACAGGTGGATGATGTGGACATTACCTATTTCAATGGCGAGAAGGTCGGCTCTACCAACTTGTCCTATATGGCTAAGCGGGAATACACGGTTCCGGGCAAGCTCGTCAAAGCGGGCAAGAACACGATCGCCGTTCGCGTAACAGACCGGAAGGATGGAGGAGGCATCTGGAATGGCACGCTCTCGGTGTCGCGAAAGGACGCAGACACCAAGCCCATCGATCTCGCCGGTGCGTGGAAATACAAAGTCACCGTGCCGGTCAGGCCTTTGTCGAAACCACGCAGACCTTTCAACCTGACAGGGTGGACCCCGTCAGGCCTGTACAACGCGATGATCTACCCGCTGGCTCCCTATCCGATCCAAGGCGTGATCTGGTATCAGGGCGAAAGCAATGCCTCCCGGTCTGAGCAGTATGCCTTCCTCTTCCCGCAGATGATCCGCGACTGGCGATCGCTGTGGCAGGACGACGAGTTGTCGTTCTTCTACGTCGAGCTGGCGAACCACATGAAGCGGGCCGATCAGCCGGGCGTCGATAGCAATTGGGCCTTGCTCCGCGAATCGCAGCGCAAAGCACTCGAACTGCCGCGAACGGGCATGGCGACCGCGATCGATATCGGCGACGCCAAGGACATCCACCCCCGCAACAAGCAGGACGTCGGCAAGCGGCTGGCGCTCAGCGCATTGGGTGTGGAATACGGAAAAGCAATCGTGCACAAAGGGCCGTCGCTGAAATCGGCAACCCCCAAGGGCGATAGCGCAACGCTGGTGTTCCAGGACGTAGCCGACGGCCTCAAAGCCAACACCCCGCTGGAGAAATGTTTTGGTGTCAAGGGCGCCGACGGTGAGTGGGCCTGGGCCGATGCCAAGATCGTCGGCAAGGACAGCATCGTGCTCAAGGGCAAAGCCGGCACGAAGATCGTCGCGGTGAGCTATGCTTGGGCAGACAATCCAGCCGCACCGTTGTACAATAGTGAGATGATCCCAGCGGTTCCCTTCAACACCGAAGCACAGAAATCGAAGAAATAAAGACTCCCGCCGGTATCGCCCAAGTCGCCTTCACCGTAGAGTTCATCGCCGCCACTTTCCTTTCCCACACCATAGGCGGAATAACCGCAGACAAACAGGTTCTCCGGGTCGCTGCCAAACTTCTTACCGATCCGGGGTAGGTAGAGCGAATGATAAACCTCCGTCCCCTGCTACCAGGAAATTGCTTTTAGCGGTGCTAAAAGCGTGATGGTTGGATACGCGATTCCTCGCCGATCGACAACGAAGCTTTTACATTCGGGCGATATCCCGTATGAATCCGCACAAATATTCGAACTCATGAAACGCAAATTATCCCACTCCGAATTGCTCCAGCTCAAACGCTGGAATACACCCACCCTCTATAACGGCTGGGAACAAATCACCCAACACGATATCGCGAACGACGCGTTCAATCTGGAGGAGACTCACGATTTTATGCCGCAGATGGGACCGATGGTCGGTTACGCCGTCACCGTCGTCATCGAACCGAGCAACTCCGCGCACAAGGGCAAGCACGCCGCCGCCGCCGAGTATCGCGAATACGTCGCCTCTGTTCCCGGCCCCAAGATTGTTATCGTGCAGGATCTCGACAAACCGGCCGTGCTGGGATCCTTCTGGGGCGAGGTAAACAGCAATCTCCACAAGTCGCTGGGCTGCGTCGGCACGATCACCGACGGAGCGATTCGCGACGTCGACGAGATGACCAACGCCGGCTTCAAGGCGCTCGCGCAACGCCTTTGCGTTGGTCACGCGCATGTCGCCGCCGTTCGTTGGAACTGCGAGGTCGAAGTGTTCGGCCGCAAGATTCAACCGGGGCAACTGATCCACGCGGACAAGCATGGCTTTCTCGCTATCCCCGAGGAGGATCAGCCGCGACTGCTGGACGCTTCGCTGTTCATGGATCGCAACGAATGCGACACGGTCATCCCCTCCGCGCGCAATGCCGCTGGCAAACCCATGGCAGAGTTTCTTGAGGATTTCACCGAAGTCGCCGGCCAATACGGCAAGAACGTGAAAAAGAAGTTTTCCGGCGAGGGCGAATGGTAAGCGGCGGAAGTGGCCATGAAGCCGCAGAAGCTCCCTGTATTCGTCCTCTCCGGTGGTTTTTCAGGCTCGGCCGCAACCCCGTTGGGGTTGATGGATTTTTTGGTGCCGTTGTCCCGGGGTAGGCTTCACTGCGTTGTACCACTTGTCCTCCCGTAGCCTTGGCGAAGGAGGAACCTCGGGCTGAAATACGTAACTCCGTTGGAGTTGAAGGTTTCTGTTCACCGCTTTCAGTTACACCCGACGTTTCCGTTCACACACCGATTCTTGTATCTTTTAAAAGTTGACGTGTGGCCACCGACACGGCGCCCACGAGTCGATGATCATCATGAACCTGATCGAACCTCGCTGGCGACCTTTCAGGCCGCGTCTTTCTACACCGCCTCAGACATCCTGAACCACCCATCAAGGCATAGGATGCGTGGGCAGGGGAGAGGAAAAACATTGATCCCGTTCTGGAGGTTGATTTAACAAAATCCCCCAAGCAGGCGAAGCCCCAAGGAGGGGCTGCATTCTGCTGCCCAGCAACCCCGGCCACATCCTCAGCTATTTCCAGATTCTTATTTTAGGGAGGCTTCAGTTTTCGTGTCCCTCTATTTGCCTCCGGCTATCTCCACTTCGTTCCGGTTCCGCTGCGCTGCGGTTGGCGGCAGAATGACCGCCACTATCTTGGCCGGCACAGATCGGTGTCTCAATTACTTCCCACTGAGGTCACCCAATTTCCACCGAGCTCAGGATGTCTGAGGCTACACGAACTGCCAGGCGATGAGGATGATGCTGAAGCTGACTAGGGAAATGGCGGTCGAGACAAGGGTCCAGGTCTTGAGCGTCTGTTTCTCGTTCATGCCCATGTAGCGGGAGATCATCCAGAAGCCGGAATCGTTGACGTGGGAGAATCCGGTCGCACCAGAGGCGATGGCGCAGGTGATCAGAGCGAGTTGGGATTGGCTCAGGGCGGGATCAGCGAGCGCGACGAAGGCGGTCATCAAACCGGCGGCGGTGAGCATGGCGATGGTTGCGGAGCCCTGCGCAATTCGAATCAGGGTGGCAAATACCCACGCCAAGACGATCAGGGAGATGTTGACGCTGGAGAACATCGTGGTGAGTGCGACATCGATCCCGGTCGATTTCAGCACGCCCTTGAACACTCCGCCGGCGCCGGTGATGAGGATGATGATGCCCGCTGGGCCGAGCGCTTTGGTCGAAATCTCGAGAATCTGCTCCTTGGTCGCGCCGCGCCGGGTACCCAAGAACCAGATTGCCAATAGAGTCGCCAGCATCAGCGAGATCACCGGGTGGCCGATGAAGTGCAAGGCCTGCTTCCACCCGGCCATCGAAGAGAGCAGTCGCGCGACTTCCGCGCCGCGCTCCGCTTTGCTCAGCCCCGCCGCGATCTCAGCGGTTGCCCGCTGCTCAATGATCGTGTTGCAAAGGATCAGCACGATGGGGAGGACGATGAGGGCGAGGATGAGGCTGAAGGGCGGTAGTTTCGCTTCCTCCATTGGCTCGACGGTGGTGGCGTGTTCAGGGATAGGCACATCGACGAGGGTCGCGACTTTGGAACAGAGCCAAGGGCCGCAGATGATCGCGGTCGGCAGGCCGACGGCGACGCCCCACATGATCACGTGGCCAAGGCTTACTTCCAAGAAGTAGGCGACCGCGACCGGTCCCGGCGTGGGCGGCACGAAGGCGTGCGTGATGATCATCCCGGCGACGAGCGGCAGGCCAAATACCAGCAGTGGTTTCTTGGTGTCCCGTGCGAGGGCGTAGAGTAGGGGCGCGAGGATGACGAGTGCGACGTCGAGGAATACCGGGATCGAGATGATGAAACCGGTAACCAACATCGCCCACGGCGCGCGCTCTTGGCCGAAGCGTTTGAGCAAGGTGTTGGCGAGCGCCTGGGTTCCGCCAGAGTGCTCCAACATGGCCCCGAAAATCGCGCCGACGCCGATGATGGTGGCGATAAATCCCAGCGCGCCTCCCATCGATTTGGTGATGGTGGCACCGATTTCGGTAATTCCGGCGGCCTCGGGGTTGACGAAGGTGGCACCGATCGAGACCAATACCGAGACGACGAGGAGTGCGAGAAAGGCTTGCAGTTTGAAGCGCAGAATCAGCACCAGCAGGAAAGCGATGCCGAAAAACAGCAGGGCGATCATCGGGGCTACGGGCGGTGCAACTGTTTTGGCGGTGTCGGCGAGGAGGTGGATCATGGCAGGTGTGGGGTGCACTATTGTGAGCGCTTGTTCCACTCGTCCTTTTTGAACATGTCGAGTCCTGGGTCGGCAATGACTTGAGCTGTGGTCTGGCCGGGCGGGTGCTGAGCGATGAAGTCGAGGTCGAGCTCGACGCCCCAGCCGGGACCTTCGGGCAGCTGGAAATGGCCATCGACGACTTCGGGGTAGGGGCTGCCGGCTTGTTTGACGTGCTGATCGGTGAAGTCGTTGAAGTGCTCGAGGATTTTGCCGTTTCTCAGCGTGAACATGAGATGCAGAGTGGCCATGGTGGTGATGATTCCGCCAACGTTGTGCGGTGCTACCATGACGTTGTAGGTCTCAGCGGTGGCGGCGATCTTCTTGAGTTCGAGGATTCCACCGCATTGAGTCATATCGGGCTGGATGATATCGACGACGCGCATCGGGAAAAGGTCGCGATATTGGTTGGCTGAGTAGAGTCGTTCACCGGTCGCGATGGGAATCGAGGTGTGCTGGGCGACCTTCTTGAGGGCTCCGAGATCTTCGGGTCGGCAGGGCTCTTCAATCCAGGCGGGCTTGATGCATTCGATCTCTTTGGCGATCGCTATCGCCTGATGCGGAGCGAAGCGGCCATGCATCTCGATGTGAAGCTGGCAGTCGTCGCCCACGGCTTCATGCACGGCGAAGATGAGCTCGATGGATTTGTCGAATTCCTTGCGTTCAAGCTCCAGGTTTCCGTTGCCGAAAGGATCAAATTTCAGGTTGCGGTAGCCTGCATTGCGGACCTCTTTCGCGGCTTGCGCGAAATACTCCGGCTCGCGGCTGACTTTGTACCAGCCGTTGGCGTAGGCGGGCACGCTTTCGCGGGTCGCCCCACCGAGAAGTTTGTAGACCGGCAGATTTGCGAGTTTGCCAATGCAATCCCAGCACGCCATCTCCACCATCGCTAGTCCAGTCATCACCACTTCTCCCGCCGAGCCGAAATCGAGGAGTGTGAAGCGGCGGTAGAGGTCTTCGATGTCGTGCACATCGTGTCCCACAATATGGCGCTGAACATCCTTTAAAAATTCACAAACGGTATGGGTCTTTCCGAGAATTCGGGATTCACCATAGCCGATGGTGCCGTCTTCGAGCTCGAGGATGAGGTAGGTCAGGTTGCGCCATGGGGTGCCCATGACAAGTGTTCGGTAGCTCTTGATTTTCATGCCTAAAAGGTTGCAAATGATTTTGGTAGGGTGATTGGATGAATCAAGCTTTTGTTTTTTGAGGAAACCCAGGGCTCCTATACTCGGGAGAACTGGGCGAAAAATGAAAAAGAGGAACCACAATCGAAGCGCAGCGGAGATGGACGGACTGGAAACTGGTCATCACTAGAGAAAACCTTATTATAGCGCTGCGCATCAGGATTTGTGATTCTGGATTGTGCTTCGAAGGCTAGCAGGCGAGATACCCGATCCTGTTGGATTAAGAATTTTCAACCGCAGATGGACGGGATGCACGCAGATGAAAGAAGGGGTTTCGGAAATTTAGGTTCGAAGCTTTCGTAAACGAACACAGTCAGCAATCCATCCCATTTTCATCGTCCCGGATCGGCGTCAATCGCGTCCATTTGACGCAATAATTTCGTTTCCAGTTCGTCAATGTCCGCGGCACACCCGTTGCGGTTAGATATCTTCAAATGTAGATTTCTGGTCAGAAAGCGTTTGGCTTTGGAAATCTTGGCGAACTTTTCTTACTTGGCGGTTCAAATCTCATATCCGGATTTAAATCCCATATCCGGTTCTGCTTTCCTTGCCGGGATCTCCCTGATCACTATTTGTCTGGGAACATGTGATCGGGATTTTTCAAGAGATTGAACCGCCAAGTAAGAAAAGTTCACCAAGTCCAAGAGAACAAAGATCTCAAAAGAGTTTTTTTTGGCTGAAGATTTTTGTCCAGAAAGCAGGGCGCCTACATTTGGGAAAACATTACGAGAGAGAGATGATTTCAACCGCAGATGGACGGGATGCACGCAGATAAAAGAAGGGGTTTCGGAAATTTAGGTTCGAAGCTTTCGTAAACGAACACAGTCAGCAATCCATCCCATTTTCATTGTCCCGGATCTGCGTCAATCCCGTCCATCTGCGGTTAGATATCTTCAAATGTAGCTTTCTGTTCAGAAAGCGTTTGGCTTTGGAAAACTTGGCGAACTTTTCTTACTTGGCGGTTCAAATCCCATATCCGGTTCTGCTTTCCTTGCCGGGATCTCCCGATTGTAGGCGCCCTGCTACTACGGATCGAAAATAATCGTGGTAATCCTGTGCGAAGATGATTGGCTTCGAGTAAGTGACACTTTTTTGTACCATGATGACACGTCTTCTCTCTCTATCGCTAACCTTGGCGCTGTTCGCGACCACAAGCCCTCTTTTCGCCAAGGATGCCATACCGCTGATGATCTACGGCGTGAGCATAGGCGAAAATAAGGCGGTGGTGGTTAAATTCCATGAGAAGGACGGCAAGCCCATCCTCGAAGTCGTGCAGTCGGAGCCGCTCGGTGCCCAGGCTGGCGCGATCACCCATCACCCCGACCACAAGCTGCTCTACATCGCCACCCAGGAGGGCCGCGGGTTCGTGTACGCAGTGAACGATGAGGGGCGGATAGAGAAGGTCAGGGAGACGCCGTTCAAGAGCGGTTACTGTTTCCTCAGCTTGGATCGCAGCGGGCGCTATCTGCTCGGGGTGTCGTACGAATCCGGCAATCTCGATGTCTACCGTTTGGACGCCGATGGCCTTCCCGAAAAGCTGGTCGACTCGCGCAACGAGAAGAAAACCAAGGCGCATTCGGTCGGCGTCAGCTCTGACAACCGCTCGGTCTACGTCCCCTATGTCAAAGAGGAGAACGCGCTCTACCAGTACCGCTTCGACCCGGAGACCGGCAAGCTGAGCCCCGGTGCGCCGGCCAACATCGAACTGCCGGATGCGGTCGGGCCGCGTCACCTGGCGTTCCACCCGACCAAGCCGTATGTCTATTTCAGCAACGAGCAACAGCTCGGCGTCAGCGCATACAAGATCGGCGCCAAGGGCGGCCTGCAACCGCTGCAGATCTGTGCGGCCGTGGAGACGCCGCCAGCGGATGGGATGGCCGCATCGGGCATCGTCATCACTCCCGACGGGCGGTTTCTTTACGTCGGGGTGCGCGGTTTCGGCAAACCCCTCAACGCGGTGTTCGGCTATGCGATCGGGGAGGGCGGAAAGTTGACATCACTCGGCATGACGGCAACTGACAGCATCCCCTGGGCGCTTGGGATGTCGCCGAACGGAGATCACCTGTTCGTCACCTCCTCCGATCAAGGTTCCCTCGCCGCGTATGCCATCGACAACAAAGGCGGCCTGAAGAAGCAGGCTTCCGTCAAGATCGGAGAGCGCTTCTGGAACATCCTCGTGCTCGGAGACGCGTCGGAATAGGAACGGCAATGGCTAGTGCCGCATCACACGAAAAAAGATGATTATTTTTGAACTGGGAGGCGAAGGTTCTTCATCCCCAACGGGGATACGGATTTAAGCCCAGGGTTGCCGGAGTGAAACGGAGGCTACCCTGGGACAATGCGCGTGAAGATCATCCAACCCCAACGGGGTTGTGTCCGTCCCGGAATCAATCCCAGGCGTATTCCTCATCCCAGCTTTGGCCATGAAGGGCATCTTGAAACCGCCCGGTGCAAATTGTTTGTCAAAATCGCCGGTTGAACAAAAGAAGCCAAAAAGCGCGCCGAGGAAGAAAAAATGAAAATGATCTGTAAAGATTCGGCATCGCCGGGAGTAGTGACAGAATGAATGAGCATCCAACACAAAGGAACCCTGCCATGACGTCCACGCGGCGATCCCACCCGAAATCGTTTTCACGTTTCCTGCTGACGGCCACCACCCTG